>JANNJB010000298.1:0-6863 GCA_031405615.1 Vicinamibacteria bacterium
ATCCGCGAACTCGAAGACGCCATTCGGCAGATCGACACCGAGTCGCGTTCACGCTTCGAAGAGGCGTTCCACATCGTCAACGCGAACTTCCAGGAGACCTTCAAGCAGCTCTTCGGCGGAGGCGCGGCCGGCCTCGCCCTGGTCGACAGCGAGGACATCCTGGAGGCGGGAATCGACATCATGGCCCAGCCCCCAGGCAAGAAGCTTCAAAACGTCCTGCTGCTCTCGGGCGGTGAAAAGGCCATGACCGCGATAGCGCTTCTCTTCGCGATCTTCAAGTACAAACCCTCGCCCTTCTGCATTCTCGACGAGGTCGACGCCCCACTCGACGACGCGAACATCGGACGGTTCGTGAAAATGCTCGACACCATCCGCGGCAACACTCAGTTCATCATCATCACGCACTCGCGCAAGACGATGCAGATCGCCGACAACCTCTACGGCGTCACGATGGAAGAACCCGGTGTCTCCAAGCTCGTCAGCGTCAAGTTCAACTGACGCCTGGGTCGTCCTCCCGACCTACAACGAGGCCCTGAACCTCGCGCGCATGGTGGAAAAGATCGCGTCCCTGGACGCGAATCTCCAGATCATCGTGGTGGACGACGCATCTCCCGACGGAACCGGGGCCATCGCCGACCAGATGAGGGCGAAGAATCCCAGGGTTCACGTCATCCACCGCACGGAGCGTGGACTTGGAACCGCCTATCTCGCGGGTTTCAGGGAGGCGATGGCGCAGGGAGGGGAGGCCCTCTTGACGATGGACTGCGATTTTTCGCACGATCCCGCGGTCATTCCCGAGCTGCTCAAGGCCCTCGAATCCGCCGATGTGGTGATCGGCTCACGTTATGTCCCGGGCGGACGCGTCGAAGGCTGGCCCACCCATCGCAAGCTCCTCAGCCGCGTCGCCAACAACTTCGTGCACGCTCTTTTCGACATCCCCGCGAAGGATTGCACTTCGGGCTATCGGCTGTATCGCAAGGAAGTGGTGCTGGGCATCGAATGGGAGAACGTCCGGTCCACCGGCTATTCGTTTCTCGTCGAGTCCCTCTACTGGGCCTCGCGACAAGAAGGCGCCCGCCTGGTCGAGGTTCCGATCACGTTCCGTGACCGGACCCAGGGTGCGAGCAAACTGGGCTGGCGCGAGGCCGTGCACGGCGCTCGCAATCTGATCCAGCTCTGGCTCAAGACCGGACGGCGCTGACGCAGCGCGCGCATCCCTGGCGGCTCAGCGGGGCTGAGGCAACACGCGCAGATAGGGCTTCACCGTCTTCCAGCCCTGAGGAAAGAGCTTCTTCGAGTCCTCGTCGCTCACCGATGCGCCGATGATGACGTCCTGGCCGTCCTTCCAGTTGGCCGGGGTCGCGACCTTGAACTTCGACGTGAGCTGAAGAGAATCAATGACGCGCAGGATCTCGTCGAAGTTGCGGCCGGTAGAGGCGGGATAGGTGATCATCAGCTTCACCTTCTTGTCCGGGCCGACCACGAACACCGAGCGCACGGTCAGGGTGTCGTTCGCGTTCGGGTGGATCATGTCATAGAGGTTGCTCACGTTGCGGTCGGAATCGCCGATCATCGGGAAGTTCACGGGTGTGCCCTGGGTTTCCGCGATGTCGCCTTCCCACTTCATGTGCGATTCGACCGGATCGACGGAGAGGCCGATCACCTTGACGTTGCGCTTGTCGAACTCGGGCTTGATCGCGGCCACGTAGCCCAGTTCGGTGGTGCACACCGGTGTGAAGTCCTTGGGATGCGAGAAAAGAATGCCCCAGGAGTCGCCCAGCCACTTGTGGAAGCTGATCGTGCCCTGGGTGGTCTCGGCGGTGAAATCGGGGGCGGTATCGCCCAATCGGATGGCCATGGTTCTTCGTCTCCTGAAATTGAGGGAGGAGTAGTTTGCGCCCCTCCCGCCGGGAATCGCAACGGCCGGTCTCACTTCGCCAGAGATACCGCCCACACGCCAGTCGCCCGGCGGAGCGACCTTATAGTCGCGCGCACCATGATGATCCGGCGCCTCAACTTCCTGCTCGCCCTCCTGCTCGCGCAGGCCGTCTCCGCTCAGTCCTTCTCCCGGGACTACAAGGACAGCTACCCGAAGAACCCCGGGGTGGACATTCTCAACTACGCCTTTGAGCTGACGCTGTCCGACCAGTCGGATTCGCTGTCGGGAAGAGCCGCCATCGACGCGAGGTTCCTGACCGCAGGGCAGACCGAGCTCCGGCTGGACCTCGTCAAGTCATCGGCCACGACGGGCGGGAAGGGCATGACCGTCCACGGGGTGACCCTCGAAGGGCAGCCTCTTGCATTCCGCCACGAACGGGACCAGATCTCCATCCAACTGCGACGGCCGAGCCAGGCCCTGGAGCGGGTCAAGGTGAGCGTGACGTACAGCGGCATCCCCGCCGCCGGTCTCAAGATCGCCCCGAACAAACACGGGGACCGGGCCTTCTTCAGCGACAACTGGTCTTCGAAGGTCCGGAACTGGCTGCCCACCGTGGATCACCCCTCGGACAAAGCCACGAGCGAACTGATCGTGACCGCCCCCGCTCACTATCAGGTGGTCTCGAACGGGATTCTGGTGGAGGAAACGAGCCGCGGCGACGGGACCACGCTGACCCACTGGAAGAACTCCGTGCCGATAGCACCGTGGCTCTTCATGCTGGGCGTCGCCGACTTCGCGGTTCAGCATGTCGATCGCTTCGACGGCAAGCCCATCCAGACCTGGGTAGCCCGACAGGACCGCAATGCCGGCTTCCACGATTTCGCGGAGCCCACGAAGAAGGTCCTCGGCTACTACTCGGATCTGGTCGGACCTTATAGCTACGAGAAGCTCGCGAACATCGTCTCCAATGCGACGAGCGGCGGGATGGAGGCGGCTTCGGCCATCGCCTACTCCGAAGCGTCCGTGACCGGGGAGCGCTCCCGGCGATGGCAAAACGTCATCATCCATGAGATCGCCCATCAGTGGTTCGGCAACGCGGTCACGGAGGCCGACTGGAACGATGTCTGGCTCAGCGAAGGATTCGCGACCTATTACACGCTGCTGTTCCGCGCCCAGGAGTACGGTCATGACGACTTCGTGGCCGGCCTCAAGGACGCCCGCAATCGCGTGATCGCCTTCTACAAGGACAAGTACGATTTCCAGATCGTACGGCCGTACATCGAGAACGTGGACGACGTGTCCGGGGCCATGATGTATCAGAAGGGCGCCTGGACGCTCCACATGCTGCGCGAGAAGCTCGGGTCCGAAAAGTACCACGCGGGCGTCCGGTCGTACTACGCCGAGTACAAGGACAAGAACGCGCGCACCCCCGACTTCATGCGGCACATGGAAGAGGCGTCGGGCCAGAAGCTCGAGGGCTTCTTCGCGCAGTGGCTGTTCCAGGGCGGCATCCCCCATGTCGATGCCTCCTGGCGAGCGGAGGGCGACACCGTGAAGGTGGACCTGACCCAGACCCAGCCGAAGTACAAGTTCGCGCTCGATGTGGATGTGGCGCTGCGATACAGAGACGGTACGATCAGCAAGGTCACGTCGGTCGCGATGCCTTTGGGCAGCGGCGCCAGCGTTTCCATTCGCGCGGAGAAGGAAGTGGCGGAAGTCGTCCTCGACCCCCAGGCCCGCCTTCTCGCGACGACGAACATTTCCAGCACCGCCCCAAAGCCGTAGTCAAAAGTGGAGAGCTTCATGAGACGACATGTTCCCGGCCTGGCCTTGTTTCTAAGCCTCGTCCTCCTCGCGGGGCCGGCCTTTGCCGCGGAAGCGTTCAACAAGGCCGAGTATGCGGCCCGGCGTGCCCGACTGATGGAGAGCATCGGCGAAGGCGCCGCGGTGTTCCTCGGCGCGCAGACACCCTCGAGCGACGTGGTGTTCCGCCAGGGCCACGACTTCTTCTACATGAGCGGCGTGGAGATTCCAGACGCCATTCTCGTGGTGGACGGGCAGCGCAAGGAGAGCGTGCTGTTCTTCACCATGTCCGAGTCGACCGCCGACGGTTTGACGATTCCGGTGGAACTCGTCCGCGCGCCGGTCGCCTACACGGGAATCGAGCGAGCGCTTCCCGCGGACCAGTTCAGCGATTATCTCGCAAGGATCGCGAGACGCCCGCAGCCGCTCTACACGCTCTTCATGCCCGAGGAGATCGGCCCCGAGAACAGCCGCGAGAAGTTTGGCAAGCAGGAAAAGTCGATGACCCTGAACCTGTGGGATGGCCGGCTCACGCGCGAGCTTCAGTTCGTCAGGCAACTGCGCGAGCGCTTCCCGCAGATCGACGTGCGCGACAGCTCGCCCCTCGTCTGGAACCAGCGCAAGTACAAGTCGCCCGCGGAACTCGACATCATGCGCAAGGTCGCCCGCCTCGGCGTCGAGGCCCACAAGGCGCTCATCGAGTCGACCCGCCCCGGAGTTTTGGAGAAGGCCCTTGCCGCGGTGTTCGACTTCGTGTCGGCGAAGGGCGGCGCGCGCGGGCTCTCGTACCCCACCATCATCATGTCGGGAAAGAACCACGCCTACGGGCACTATCACGGCTACGACCGGGTGCTCCAGGACGGCGACTTCCTCATCCTCGACGCCGCCCCCGACTACGAGAACTACCACGTGGACATCTCGACGTCGTTCCCGGCTTCGGGCAAGTTTTCGGCGCGGCAGAAGGAACTGTACGAGGCGGCCCTGGCCGTCCACGGCGTGGCCCTCGAGAACTACCGTCCCGGCGTCACCCTCCGGGAAGTGGGTCAAAAGGTGGATGCCCTGATCAAGGCCCGCGGGTTCGACCGCTTCGCGGAGGACTTCCGCGGCATCGTCCGCCTCGGCGGCTACAACCACTCCATCGGTCTCGCCACCCACGACGTGATGGGCGCCTTCGCCGGCGCAGACGAGGTGCTCAAGCCCGGCTTCGTGTTCGCCTGCGACATCCAGCTATTCCGGCGCGACGAAGAGATCGGCATCCGCATCGAGGACACGGTCGCGATCACCGAGACCGGACACGAGGTGTTGTCGCTCGGCGCCCCGCGGACGGTGGACGAGATCGAGGCCCTGATGAAGAAGGACGGCATTCTCCAGATCCTCGCAAGGAGCCGTCATTGAAGAATCCCAGGATCGTTCTCCTATGCGCCGGGCTCGCCGCGGCTCTTCCCGCGGTTGGACTCGCGCAATCCCAGGCCGCCGAGGCGCCGGCTTCGGCCCGCGTCAACACCACCCGTCCCGCGGTCGCGGCGCGCAATGGTGTGGTCGCGGCCGGACATCCGATCGCGGCCTCCGCGGGTTTGCAGATTCTCATCAAGGGCGGCAACGCTTTCGACGCGGCCGCCGCGGTGGGGGCCATGGAAGCCATGGCCGAGCCGGAAATGAACGGCATTGGCGGCAACGGTTTCATGACCGTGTTCCACAAGGAATCGGGGAAGGTGTGGTCGCTCTCCATGACGGGCGCCGCGCCGCTGGCCCTCAAGCCCGCGACCATGACGCCCGAATCCCTCGACACCGGCATGAAGGCGGGCATCGTGCCCGGCAACCTCGGCGGGTATCTCTACGCCCTTGATCGCTTCGGCACCATGAGCCTGGCCGAGGTCTTCGCTCCAGCCATCGAGTACGCGGAGAACGGCTATCCCATCGATCCCATGCTGGCCGCCTCCATCGATCGCGGCAAGGCCAAACTCGCGCTCTATCCGACCACCGCGAAGATCTTTCTTCAAGGAGGCGAGCCCCTTCGCGCCGGCGAGATCTATCGCAATCCCGACTACGCGGCCACCCTGCGCAAGCTGGTGGAGGCGGAGAAGAACGCGAAGGCGAAGGGTGCAACCAGGTCCGCGGCCATCAAGGCCGCCTTCGATCGGTTTTACAAGGGCGACATCGCGCAGGAAATGGACCGCTTCTTCAAGGCGAACGGAGGCCTCCTGACCGCGAAAGATCTCGCCGCCTACGAACCGCAGTGGACCGAGCCCCTGCACGCGACGTATCGCGAGCACGACTTGTACAGCAGTCCCTCGACGTCGCGCGGGGGTTTCGAGATGCTGATGCAGACGAACCTCATCAAGGGCTTCGATCTCCAGGCCTCGGGTGCAGGGTCAACCGCCACGCTGCACGCCATCGTCGAGTCGATCAAGCTGGCCAAGTCGGACGTCTATCGCTATGTGGCCGACCCGAAGTTCGCCCGCATTCCCGCGGACGGGCTGCTGTCGAAGGAGTACGCGCAGCTGCGGAGGAAACTGATCGATCCGGGCAAGGCCATGGCCTTCCCCGAATCCGGCGTTCCTCCGGGAGCGGAAGCGGAAGCGCCCGTGGAGCCGACCCCCACGCCGAGCCCCCGCCTTGAGGCCTATGACCCCGAGCAGCACACCACCAGTTTCTCCATCGTCGACCGGTTTGGCAACGCGGTCGGATGCACGCCCACCCTCGGCGGCCTCTTCGGCAGCCACGTGGTGGTGGGCTCGACGGGACTCCTCCTCAACAACGGCATGCGCCTCGGTTCCACCTCGCCTTATCCCGATCAGGTGAACTACGTCGGCGCGGGCAAGACGCCCCTGCTCAATAACGCGCCCGTGGTCGTGCTGAAAGGGGGGGGTGTCGCTTTCGTTTTCGGGTCCCCCGGCGGCGAGACCATCGGACAGACGCAGTTCCAGGTTTTGATCAACCTGATCGATTTCGGGATGCCGGTGCAGGAGGCGATAGAGGCGCCCCGGCTCGCCCTCATCGCCGAGCCCAACTTCTACAAGCCGGGTAAACGGCAGGCTGCAAATCTGCATGGCAATCGGCGTGGCCGCCATCAGCAGGTTCATGACGCCATAACCCAGCGCGGCAGCAATGATGGCGACGACAAAGATCGGCTGCCTGGCAAGCTCGGCCAACGGCCGCCCGGCGGCCGCGCCAGGCAAGG
>JANNJB010000299.1:0-4545 GCA_031405615.1 Vicinamibacteria bacterium
CGGTGCATCTCCTCCGTGCGGATCTGCACTTCGAACGGCGTGCCGTGGTCGCCCACGAGGGTGGTGTGGAGCGAGCGGTAGCCGTTGGGCCTCGGAATCGCGATCAGGTCCTTGATGCGCCCCGGCGCCGGCTTGAACGTGTGATGGAGAAGGCCGAGGACCGCGTAGCAGTCGGAGACGCTTTTCACAACCACTCTCAGCGCGATGAAGTCGTACAACTCGTCGAGGTCGATCTTCTGGCGGATGAGTTTTTGATGGATCGAGAAGAGACGCTTCACCCGGCCGTCGATGCGCGACTCGATGTGGGCTGAGGAGATGAGGTCTTTGATCGTGGCGCTCATTCTCGAGATCACGGCGGCCGCATCCGCGCGGCGCTCCTCGACGCGCTTCGTCAGTTCCTTGTAGGCATCGGGCTCCAGATGCTGAAAGGCCAGGTCTTCGAGCTCGTTCTTGATCCGGCTCATGCCGAGTCGGCCCGCGAGCGCGGCGTAGATCTCCATCGTTTCCTCGGAGATCCGGATCCGCTTTTCCTCGGAGAGGTGCTGGAGGGTCCGCATGTTGTGAAGGCGGTCCGCCAGCTTGACGAGGATGACCCGCACGTCGTCGACCATGGCGAGGAGCAGTTTGCGGAAGCTCTCGGCCTGCCGCTCCTCGATGGACGAGAAGGAGATCTGCGAGATCTTGGTCAGGCCCTCGACGATGTGAAGCACCACCGGGCCGAACTTCTCCTCGATCTCCTGCGGTGTGGCGAGGGTGTCCTCGAGAGCGTCGTGGAGCAGACCTACGGCGACGCAGATCGGGTCGAGACGCCACGACGCGAGGATGCTCGCGACCTCGAGAGGATGGGAGAGATAGGGCTCGCCGCTCGCCCGGACCTGACCCTTGTGCGCGACCGCGGAGAAGACGTAGGCCCGCCGCAACACGTCGAGGTCGGCCCCGGGGTGGTGGAGCTGCACGGTCTCGGCGATCTCTTCGAAGCGGATCATGTTCGTTCCAAGCGGCCAATTATCGCGCCTTCCATCATCGCGAGCGACCCGACGTTTGGCAACGGTCGTCATCGCGAGCGACCCGCCGTTTGGCAACGGTCGTCATCGCGAGCGACCCGACGTCTTGCGGGGAGCGAAGCGATCCTCGTCAGGCTTGCTAGTGCCCGGGCCCGCCGCCCGTCACAACGAAGCGGGATGGGGATCGCTTCGTCACCTCCATTCGACGAGCTTCCTCGCGATGACGGGAGAAGCGGACCTGATCCGGACCTGCGCGGCGGCACAATCGCGGGATGGAAGAACGAACACTCCGCCTGCTCACTCTCATGCGCGTCCCCGGTTTTGGCGGGGCGCGACTGACCCGACTCGTCCGCGTCGAGGGGGTGGACGAACTCTTTCGCGAGCCTCGGCGGTTTGTCGAACAGATCGGCGAGAGCGCGGTTTCAAGCCTCGAAACGGGCGCGGCGAAGCAGGAGGCCGAGAGCGTCGCGGAAGCTGCGGCCCGTCTGGGTCAGGCGATCATCGGGCTGGGCTCCCCGGAATACCCCACAGCACTTGGCGCCATCTTCGATCCGCCGCCCATTCTCTTCACGCGCGGAACGCTCTCGAGCGGCAAGCGGCGCGTCGCCATCGTGGGCGCCCGTGCCGCCACCCCTTCAGGTCGGTCGCTCGCGCGCGACCTCGCCTGTGGCCTGGCCCGGCACGGTATCGAGGTGGTCTCAGGTTTGGCCCGCGGCATCGACGGCTCGGCGCACGAGGGAGCGCTCCTCGGCTCGGGAACCACGCTCGCGGTTCTGGGTTCGAGTGTCGACATCATCTATCCCGGCGAACACAAGGGACTCGCCGGCCGCATCGAGGCGGGGGGCGCGGTCATTTCGGAGTTGCCTCCCCGGACGCACCCGGTGGCCTCCCAGTTTCCGAGCCGGAACCGGATCATTGTCGGACTCTCCGAGGCCGTCATCGTGGTCGAAGCAGGTTCGCGCAGCGGCGCCTCGATCACCGCCCGCCTCGCCCTTGATGAAGGCCGCGATGTCCTGGCCGTTCCTGGCCGGCCGAGCGACCCCCTGGCCTATGGCCCGAACGCTCTTATCCGCGATGGAGCCGTGCTGATTCGTGGCCTGCAAGATGTGCTCGAACACCTCAAGCTCGAGGCCGTCCCCTCGCCGGGCCTGTCAAGCCCCCCCGACAAAATTCTTCAACAGCTCAAAGACTCAGGCGTGAAGTCAATCGACCAACTTGCTGTGGAGACAGGACTTGCTCCACCCGATTTGATGGCCAGACTCTCCGAGTTGGAGCTTCTCGGAAGGATCGAAAGATTGCCCGGGACTTTGTTCCGCAGCGCAGGTCCGGCATAACCTAGAAAGGAAATGCCCAATCGCCTCGTCATCGTTGAGTCGCCCGCCAAAGCCAAAACCATCAATAAATACCTCGGCAAGGGCTACACCGTTAAGGCCTCCATGGGCCATGTCCGGGATCTGCCCAAGAGCAAGCTGGGCGTCGACGTGGAGAACGGCTTCGAGATCGACTACGAGATTCTGCCCACCCGCAAGAAGATCATGGACGAGCTCAAGAAAGCCGCGAAGGACGCCGACGAAGTGTTCCTCGCCGCCGACCCCGACCGCGAGGGAGAGGCGATCTGCTGGCACCTGGCCCAGGAACTCGGCGGGAAGAAGAAGACCAAGGGCAAGTCGAAGTTCCAGCGCGTGGTCTTCCACGAGATCACCAAGACCGCCATTCAGAAGGCTTTCGAACATCCTGAAGAGATCAATGCGCAGAAAGTCGATGCGCAGCAGGCTCGCCGCGTTCTCGACCGCCTGGTGGGCTACAAGGTTTCGCCGATTCTGTGGGACAAGGTCCGCCGCGGTCTCTCCGCGGGCCGCGTTCAGTCGGTCGCCCTGCGCCTGATCTGCGAACGCGAACGCGAAATCAAGGCGTTCGTGCCCGAGGAATACTGGTCGGTCACGGCGCACATGGACAGCGGCATGCCGCCGATCTTCCCCGCTGGCCTCTCTCGCAAAGACGGAGAGAAGATCGAGATCACGAACGAAGCCGATGCGAAGACCGCACGCAAGGATCTCGAGAAAGCCGCGTATGTCGTCTCGAAGGTCACGCGAAAAGAGCGCAAGCGCTACCCGGTGCCGCCTTTCATCACATCGAAGCTGCAACAGGACGCGTTCCGCAGGTTGCGCTTCCCGGTCAAGAAGACCATGCAGGTCGCCCAGAAACTCTACGAAGGCCTCGAAGTGGGCCTCGAGGGCAGCGTCGGTCTCATCACGTACATGAGAACGGACTCGACGCGGGTTTCCGACGACGCTCTGGTCGCGGTGCGCGGGCACATCGGGTCTACCTACGGAGACGAGTATCTTCCCGAGAAGCCCATCCTCTACCGGACAAAGGAAGGGGCGCAGGACGCGCATGAGGCGATTCGCCCGACCGACCTGACGCTCACACCATCGAGCCTCCGCAAACACCTCGGCAAAGACGAGCTGGCGCTTTACGAGCTGATCTGGAATCGCTTCGTGGCCTCTCAGATGAGACCCGCGGTGTACGACGAAACCGCGGTGGAGATCACGGCGGGCGCCTACCTGCTGCGCGCTCGCGGCGCGGTCATGAAGTTCAAGGGCTTCCTCGCGGTCTACGAGGAGTCGATGGAAGAGGTGGCGAAGGCCAAGGCGAAGAAGGTCGAGGCCCAGGGTGGGCCCGCCGCGAACACCGCCGAGGCCGATGCCGAACCGGAAGCCAAGGACGGACTTCCTCCGCTCGAAGAAGGCCAGAAGCTCAAGCTTCAGAAACTCGACACCGACCAGCATTTCACCGAGCCGCCTCCGCGTTTTTCGGAAGCGAGCCTGGTGAAAGAGCTTGAAGAAAACGGCATCGGCCGCCCTTCCACGTACGCATCGATCATCTCCACGATTGAAGCGCGCGACTACATCGAGAAGCGCGACGGACGCCTGTGGCCGAGCGAAGTCGGTTTCCTGGTCACGGACCTTCTGGTCGAGAACTTCGAAGACATCGTCAACGTGGAGTACACGGCGGCGATGGAGCAGGAGCTGGACCTGATCGAGGAGGGGAAAGACACGCTCCTCAACACTCTCAATCAGTTCTGGAAGAAGTTCGAGAAAGACCTCAAGCTCGCGTCCAAGAAGATGCGCTCGGTCAAGGGTGTGGAAGAGAAGACCGACGAGATCTGTGACAAGTGCGGGTCCGGGATGGTCATGAAGTGGGGCCGCTACGGCCGGTTCCTCGCCTGTTCGAACTATCCCGACTGCAAGACCACAAGGCAGCTCGCGGGCGCCGCCGAGGGCGCTCCGGAGGCTTCCGAAGAAGCGTTGTCCCAGCCCTGCACGGAACACGGCGAAATGCTCGTGCCCCGCAAGGGCCGCTTCGGTTTCTTCCTTGCGTGTCCCAAGTACCCCGACTGCAAAGTCACCAAAAAACTCGTGCGCGGCGCCGAGGGCCGTCTCGAACTCGAGAAGCTGAAGCCCATCGAGAACGAGTTCTGCCCTGACTGCAAGAAGCCTCTCGCCTGGCGCAAGGGCCGTTTCGGAAACTTCATCGCCTG
>JANNJB010000300.1:0-1564 GCA_031405615.1 Vicinamibacteria bacterium
GACGCCAGCAAGCCCGTGGCCTCCTCGATCCGCGAGATGCTGCGCACCCTCGACCCGCACTCGAACTTCTTCGAGTTGAGCGAGTTCTCGAAGCTGCAGGAGAGACAGAAGGGTTCCTACTTCGGCCTCGGCATCACCATCGTCTCGATCGAAGGCCAGATCACCGTGGTCTCGCCGTTTGAAGGCTCGCCCGCGCATCGCCTGGGCATCCGCGCCGGCGACATCATCGTGGGCCTTGAATCCGAGAACGCGCGCGGAATGGACATCGACGCGGTGGTGAAGCGCCTCCGCGGACCCAAGGGCTCGCAGATCAAGATCCGGCTCGAACGCGAGGGCTACGCGCAGCCGCTCGAGTTCACGGTGGTCCGCGACGAGATCCCCCTTCACTCCGTGCCTTACGCGTTCATGGTCAGCAAGGAGGTTGGCTACATCCGTCTCGTGGACTTCAACGAGACCACGGCCTGCCGCCCCGGCGAACCCGCCGGCTGCGAACGCGAGCTGGAGCGCGCGCTGCGGACTTTGAAAGAGCAGGGGGCCACCTCCTACGTGCTCGATCTTCGCGACAACCCGGGCGGCCTTCTCGACATGGCCTTCGGGGTTTCGAATCTCTTCCTCAAGAAGGGTCAGATGGTGGTGTACACCAAGGGCCGCTTCAAGCGAGATGAGTCGAGCTACATCACGGAGACCGACTCTCCCTGGTCGCAGGTTCCTCTTGTCGTGATGACGTCGCGGCATTCGGCCTCGGCCTCCGAGATCGTGGCCGGCGCCATCCAGGATCACGACCGCGGTCTGATCGTGGGCGAGCGGACGTTCGGCAAGGGACTGGTGCAGACGATCTGGCCGCTGCGCAGCGTGCGCGGCTACGCCTTGAGCCTCACCACCGCGCGCTACTACACGCCCTCGGGGCGATCGATCCAGCGCGAGTACGGCGGCGACACCGCCCTCGAGGACTACCAGGCTCCCAAGGAGCGCAGCGCCTGCGAGGCCGAGGGCGCGGATCCCCGGTTGACCGACGCGGGCCGAAGGGTTTTCGGCGGCGACGGCATCGCTCCCGACACCTGCGTCGAGCCGCCCAAGCCCGGGCCGCTGGTGGCGCGTCTGCAGTCGCGCCAGGCGTTCGTCAACTTCGCGCGCCGTTTCGAATCGGCGGAAGTGGCGGCTTCAACTTCGGTCGCGGGCGCCGGCTCAAAGGCCCTGGTGGGCAACGACAAGGTGCGTCCGATCGGCCAGGACTTCAAGGTCACGGGCGAGATCGTCCGCGAGTTCGCCGAATACCTCAAGACCGAGAACATCCCGGTCGACGCCGCGGAGTTCGAAGCGAACCGTAGCGAGGTTCAGGCGGAAATTCTCGAGGAGACCATGCGCCAGATCTTCGGTGAGGGTGCGGCCCGGCTGCGCCTTTACGCGCTGGACCCGCAGCTCAAGAGGGCGATCGAGAGCATCCCGATGGCCCGCCTGCTGCTGAAGGACCCGCAGCGCTACATCTCCGACACGGCCACGAAGCGCGCCGCCCGGTAGTTCGCGGTCGCTAACCGTTCCCCGAGGAGAGCGAAGGCCGAATTCA
>JANNJB010000301.1:0-14851 GCA_031405615.1 Vicinamibacteria bacterium
CGGGGACATCCAGAGGATCATCGCTTACCTCAAGAAGCGCGGACTCGGCATACTCATCACCGACCACAATGTCCGCGAGACCCTCCGCATCACCGACCGCGCCTACATCATCCGCGAGGGCGAGGTGTTCCGCACTGGCACGCCGCGCGCCCTCGCCACGGACGCCGAAGTTCGGCGGGTGTACCTCGGCGACGACTTCGATCTGATGTTGCCCGAGGCGCAGGCCTAGACCATGGCTCTCCAGCAGCGTCTGTCCCTTTCGCCGAAGATGTCGCAGCGTCTCGTGCTGACCCCGGCGATGCAGCAGGCCATCAAGCTGCTGCCCCTCACGACTCTCGAACTCGCCGATGTCATCAATCAGGAGATGTGCGAGAACCCGATGCTCGAGGAGATCCCCGAAGACGAGATGACCGGGCCGACTCCCGAAACCGACAGCGAAGGGAGCGATGGATCGGCGGGAGCGGAAGCGGAGTTCGACGCCGATGCCCCGCTCGGCCCGGTCGCCGAGGCTTCCGAAGTGTCGCTCGAGGGGGCGCCCGCGGAAACCACCCTCGATCCCCTGGCCGCGGCCGAACAGACTGGGCTCCAGGACTCGGACATCGACAAACTGTTCGAGAACGTCGTCGACGACATCGGCGTCCGGGACATGGCCCAGAGCGACCCGGATTCGGAATACTCCATCGAGAACCGCCTTTCCACCACCATCGACCTGCGCGACCACCTCCTGGCCCAGCTGCGTCACGACATTTCTCCGGGCCTCGTGCGCGATATCGGCGAGGGAATAATCCAGAACCTCGACGACGACGGTTACCTGCGCACCCACGACCCCGCCTGTGAGCTAAACGATCACAGCGCCTGCGGAAAGATCGTACCCACGACCCTCGATGAGGTTTGCGTGGCGATGGACCTCGACCCCGAGGCGAATCGAGACGCCGCCCTTAAAGCGCTCCGTCTCGTGCAGACCTTCGATCCGGCGGGGGTGGGCGCCCGCGACCTTCGCGAGTGTCTGCTGATTCAGCTGCGCTTCTTCGGCTTCGGTGACACCCCCGCGGTGACCATCGTCGAGTCGCACATGCGCATGCTCGAAATGCGGGACGTGGCCGGCCTCGTGCGCGTGCTCCAGAAGCCCGAAGTCGAAGTCCTCGACTGGCTCGACCTCATCGAGAGCCTCGATCCGCGGCCCGGCAGCACACTCTCCGCGAAACCGCCCTCGTACGTCGTGCCCGACGTGATGATCTACAAGAAGGATGGATCCTGGGTCGTCGAGCTCAACGACGACTCTCTCCCCAAGCTCCGCATTTCCTCGAGCTACCGGCAGTTTCTGAACGCCAATTCGCCCGCGGACGATGAGGCGAAGACCTACGTCCGGGACAAGATGCGGAGCGCCCTGTTCCTCATCAAGAGCGTCGACCAGAGGCAGCGCACGCTCTACAAGGTCGCCGATTCCATTCTGAAGCGCCAGGAGGCCTTTTTCGAGTCGGGCGTCTCCGCGCTGCGGCCGATGGTCCTGCGCGATGTGGCGGACGACATCTCGATGCACGAGTCGACGGTATCCCGCATCGTCCAGAACAAACACGCGCACACCCCCCAGGGCGTGCTCCCCTTGAAGTTCTTCTTCCACTCCGGTCTCAAGGGGGATTCGGGCGAGTCCGTGAGTTCGGTCGCGATCAAGGAGAAGATCCGCCACATGATCGACGCCGAGACGCCGGGCAAGCCTCTCTCCGACGCGCAGATCGGTCAGGTCCTGTCGTACCAGGGCACCACCATCGCGCGGCGCACGGTGGCGAAATATCGTGAGGAGATGCGGATTCCTTCCTCCTCCGAACGCAAGGGCCGGCCGCGATGAGAAAAGCTTCGCCTCCGCGGGTTCACGTTGAAGCCCTGTTGAGCGAAGAAGCGGCCCCGATGGGCCTCCGCCTGCTGGGCGGGAGGGCGGGGCTCAAGAACTACATCGACCGGTCGCGAGTCCAGCGGCCGGGACTCGCTCTCACCGGCTTCACCCGGTATCTGAGTCCGGGCCGTGTCCAGATCCTCGGGGGCAGCGAATCGTCGTACCTGCGCACGCTCAAGGTGAAGCAGCGCGCCCTCGTCCTCCATCGTCTGATGTCGAGGGAACTGTGCTGCGTGGTGGTGACCCGGGGCCTCGAGGTTCCTCCAGAACTCCAGCAGGAAGGGGAAGCCCGCGGCATCCCGGTTCTGGCGACCACCCTCGACTCGACGCCCTTCATCAAACGTCTCACCGAATTCCTCGAGGACCGGCTCGCCCGCACCGCGCGGCTTCACGGTGTCCTGATCGACGTCCTGGGGGTGGGCGTCTTCATCCGCGGCGACAGCGGCATCGGGAAGTCGGAGTGCGGCCTCGAACTCGTCGACCGCGGGCATCGCCTGATCTCGGACGACGCCGTCGATATCAAGGCCACGAGTCAGGGGCTGCTCGGCGCCTCCCCAAGGCCCACGCGGGACCACATGGAGATCCGGGGTCTCGGGATTCTCAACATCCAGGATCTGTACGGCGTCTCCGCGGTGAGCCCGGAGCAGACCATCGACCTCGTGGTGCGCCTGGAGAAATGGAACCCGCGCAAGGCCTACGACCGTCTCGGTCTCAATCGCGAGACCGAGGCCATCCTCGACCTCCAAGTGCCTCTGCTGCGCCTGCCCGTGGCTCCGGGCCGGAATGTGGCGCTCCTCGTCGAACTCGCGGCCAAGAACCTTCTCCTGCGCGCGCGAGGGCACGACGCCACCGCGACCTTGTTGAGCCGCGTCGAGGCCTTGGCCGGGCCGCCTCGGGAGCACAAGCGGTGAAGACGACGGATCGCTCGTCGAAGAAGCAGCCCGAGATCGTCATCATCTCGGGCCTCTCCGGTTCGGGGAAGTCTCATGCCGCGAACGCCCTTGAAGACCTCGGCTATTTCTGCGTCGACAATCTTCCGATCCAGCTCCTGCCCGGCTTCGTCACTTTCCTCAAATCTTCCGGCACCCCGCGGGCCGCCCTCGTCGTCGACATGCGCGAGCCGAACTTCGTGGCCACGTTCGGCCGGGCCCTCGCGAAACTCCGCACTCAGCCGATGAAAGTGACCCTTGTTTTTCTGGAGGCCTCGGACGCCACGCTGATCCGGCGTTTTTCGGAAACGCGACGCGCCCACCCGCTCGCGACGAACCAGCCGGTGCGCGATGGTCTGCGCGAGGAGAAACAGGCCCTCGCGTCCGTCCGGCGGCTCGCCGATTTCGTCGTCGACACCTCGAACCTCAGCGTTCACGATCTCAAGGGATACATCCAGGAACATTTCGGGTCGGGTCAGGAGGGCCGGGGCCTCGTGCTCACCGTGTTGTCCTTCGGATTCAAGTTCGGTCCACCCGCGGAAGCCGATCTCCTCTTCGACGTGCGCTTCCTGAAGAACCCGCATTTCGATCCGAAGCTTCGAAGGCTCACCGGCCTCGACCCGCGGATCGTTCGCTTCCTGAAGCGCGCGCCGGGGACCGTGGAGTTCCAGCACAAGCTCACCGACTTCCTGAGCTTCGTGGTGCCGAGGTACGTGGCCGAGGGCAAGGCCTATCTCACCGTCGGCATCGGCTGCACCGGAGGCCGCCATCGCTCGGTCATGATCGCGCGCGAACTGGCCCATCAGCTCGACCAGATCGAGGGTGTGACGGTCCGCTTGCGACATCGGGACCTGAGACAGAAATGATCGGCATTCTCGTCGTCACCCACGGGGACGTGGCCCGCGAACTGGTGAACGCGCTCAAGATGATCGTGGGCGAGCAGGAACGCGTGATAGCACTCTCGATCGACTGGGAGGTCGATGTCGACGTGGCCAAGGGCGCCATCGGCAAGGCGCTCGCCCAGTGCGGGAAGAAGAACGTACTCGTCCTCACCGACATGTTCGGCGGCACGCCCACCAACCTGGTCCTGCCCTTCGCGGGGGACGGCGTGGAGGTGGTGACGGGGGTGAACCTGCCCATGCTCATCAAGGCCTGCCAGATCCGGGCCAAACCGCTCGCCGAGGTGGCACGGATTGTCTGCGCGCAAGGCCGCGAGAGTGTTCAGGTAGCCGGAGATTTGCTGGGGCCGCCCAAATCGTGAAGCGGAAGACCGTGCGCGTCGTGAATCCGCTCGGATTTCATGCGCGCGCGGCGGCCAGGTTCGTGGCCGAGGCATCCCGCTTCGAATCCCAGGTCACGGTGGTCTTCAAGGACAAGGAGATGGACGGCAAGTCGATCCTGGGCCTGCTCCTCCTCGCCGCACCCTGCGGCGCATCGATTCAGGTGCGGGCGGAAGGCCGTGACGAGAACGAAGCGATCAAGGCGTTGGTGGCACTCGTTTCTTCCGGTTTCGGCGAGGCCGCGAAAACGTGAAACTCAAGGGCTTCGCGATCGCGCCCGGGCGAGTCCTCGGGCGCGCTTTCGTGTTTCGGCGCGCCGAGCGGCAGGTTCCCTTCCGCCACCTCGAAAAGTCCGCGGCCGCGCACGAACGCGAGCGCCTTCAGACCGCCTTCCGCGCCGCTCAGGGCGAACTGGCGGATTTGAGAGCGCGGCTCTCTCACGAGGCCGGCGAGGCGCACGCGTACCTGTTCGACGCCCAGATCCTGATGCTTCAGGACCCGCTTTTCGCGGGCCGCAGCCTGACCCTCATCGAGGAGAGGCTCATTGGCGCCGAATGGGCGCTTTCGATCGTTTGCGACGAACTACGCCGATTGTTCGCCCGCGCGTCCGCCGTTATCTCGGAAAGATCCCACGACCTCGACGACGTTCTCGACCGCGTCCTCGCCCTGCTCGGCGGGACGAAGGGCGATCTGGTTTTGCCTCAAGGCGAGAAGGTCGTTCTCGTCTGCGAAGACCTCAAGCCTTCGGAAGCCGCGGAGATCGACTGGTCGCGAGTGGGTGCGCTCGTCGCCGACCACGGTTCGCCCACCCACCATATGGCGATCCTCGCGAAGTCCCGTCTGATCCCGTGTGTGCTCGGGGTTCGCACCGCGACCGCCCACGTCGCGAGCGAAGCGGTGGTCCTGGTGGACGGCGACGCGGGTTTCATCGATACGAGCCCGCCGCCTTCGATGCGGATCGAACCTCTCCCCGAGGTGCGCCGGGCGGAACTGCCCGACGGTCCGGTCCATACCGAGGACGGGGCCGAGATCATCCTGCGCGCCAATATCGAGTTTCCCACAGACATCGCCGCCGTGCTCGAGTCGGGGGCGATGGGAATTGGTCTCTTCCGTTCCGAATACCTGCTCTCCCGCAACGGGCGCGCGCCGAGCGAAGACGCGCAGCTCGAGATCTACCGGCGCCTCGCTCTCGCGGTGGCTCCGCATCCGCTCACCGTCCGCACGTTCGACCTCGGCCCCGAGGACCTCTCTCCGGCCAGCCCCTCGAGCCCGAACCCCGCCCTCGGCCTGCGCGCGTTCCGGCTGTTGTCGCGCGGCAGCGAATATTTCCGGTCGCAGATCCGCGCCCTGCTCCGCGCCGCCGACGAGGTGGCGATCCGGATCCTCTTCCCGTTCGTGGGCGGGGCTTCCGAGGCCCAGGAGATTCTGACCCTGGTCGAAGAGCTCGAAGGCGAGCTTCATCTGGCCGGTCGCGCGTTTCGCCGGCCGCCGCTGGGCGCGATGATCGAGATTCCCTCGGCGGCTCTGGTCGCGGGGTCCCTCGGGCGTCGCTTCGACTACCTGTGCGTGGGCACCAACGACCTCATTCAATACACGCTCGCCGTCGATCGCGCGGATCCGCGGGTGGGCCACCTCTACGCGCCTTTCCATCCTGCCGTGGTGAGACTTCTAGGCGACATCGTCACCGCCGCGCGTGACGTCAAGGTTCCGTTGTCGGTTTGCGGAGAGATGGCGGCGAGCCGCGAGGGAGCTCTTCTTCTCGTGGGCCTCGGCTACCGGGAACTCTCGATGGCGCCCACCTCCATCCGCCAGATCCGGTATGTCCTCACGACCGCGAGCGTCAAGGACATGGAGAAGGCGATCCACGAGGCCTGCCGGTCCGACTCGCTGTCCGCGGAGTCTTTCGCGAGGGCCCTGGCCGAAGCGCGGGGTGCTCGATGAATCGAGCCGAAACGGAGACTGGCGCGATAATCGGGCCGACGACGAGAATGGAATGAGAGGGTGACCTTGTGACCGAGAACGCCAAGCGTGTCGAGAAACCCTGGGGGTATGAAATCTGGTGGGCCCGCACCGACCGCTATGTGGGGAAGATCCTCCACATCAAGGCGGGCGAGAGCCTCTCGCTTCAGTACCACAACGTGAAGGACGAGACCATCATGGTCCAGTCCGGCATCCTGCTTTTCGAGACCGGCTCGAAAGACGATCCCGCCAATCTCAAGAAGACCGAGATGAAGCCGGGCGACGCCTTCCACATCACGCCGCACACCGTCCATCGCATGACCGGGGTCACGGACGTCGATATTGTCGAGGTCTCGACGCCGGAGCTCGATGACGTGGTGCGGCTCTCAGATCGCTACGGGAGAGCGGGAACCAGCAAGCCCTGAGCGGGTCTTTATGGATCCTTGCAAATTGAGTGCTTGTCGCTCAAAATACAAGGATGATTCGAAGACCTTCGACCGACGCCGAGGTCCGTCGCTCTCTCTCTCGCAGTCCGGTCTGCGCCCTGTTGGGGCCGCGTCAGTGCGGGAAGACGACCCTCGCGCGCAGCCTGATGGCTGGTTTCAAGGCCTCGCACTTTTTCGATCTCGAGGACCCGAGGGACCTGGCCCGCCTCACGAACCCCCGCGACGCCCTCTCGCCCCTGCGGGGCCTCGTGATCCTCGACGAAATCCAGCGGCAACCGGAACTGTTGCCGGTTCTCCGTGTCCTCGCCGACCGTAAGCCTCGTCCGGCCCGCTTTCTGATTCTCGGGAGCGCCGCTCCCGAGTTGATCCGGGGGGCTTCGGAATCCCTCGCGGGACGGATCGAGTTCGTTGAAATGTCGGGCCTTCTGATCGATGAATTGCCGAAGCGGGATGCCTCGAGACTGTGGGTTCGGGGCGGGTTTCCGGACTCGTTCCTCGCAAGGACCGAGGCCTCGAGCCTGGCCTGGCGAGAGAGCTTCATTCGCACGTTCATCGAAAGGGATGTGCCGCAATTGGGCGTTTCGATAGCCTCGCCCGCGCTTCGGCGGTTCTGGACCATGATGGCGCACTATCACGGCTCGATCTGGAACGGATCGGAGATTGGCGGCGCCCTGGGGGTGGCCCACACGACGGTGACCCGGTATCTCGACCTCCTGAGCCAGTCGTATGTAATGCGAAGGCTTCTCCCCTGGAGCGAAAACACCGGAAAGCGCGTGGTGAAATCGCCGAAGGTCTACATTCGCGACTCCGGCGTTCTTCACGCTCTGTTGGGCGTGCCCGATCAGCATTCCCTGAGCGCGCACCCCAAGGTCGGCGCCTCGTGGGAAGGCTTCGTGATCGAGCAGATCGTGGCCTGGGCCGGTGAACGAAACTGCTACTTCTGGGCCACTCAAGGCGGAGCGGAACTGGACCTGCTGGTTCTCGCGGGGGGGCGACGGTTCGGCTTCGAGATCAAGCGGACGGAGCGGCCCTCGGTGACGAAGTCCATGAGAATCGCGATCTCCGACCTCAACCTTGAGAGGCTCTTCGTGGTCTATACCGGGGCCGATCGTTTTCCTCTGGACACGAACATCGAATGCCTCGGCGTCAGCCATCTCGATCATGCGCGTGCGTTCGTTCGGCGAAAGGCGACCGCTCGCTCCCTCCCCTCCTGACCGCCGGCGGGTAGGATCCGCTTTCGTGCGTATCGCGACTTTCAACATCAACGGGATCAAGGGCCGCTTTTCGAACCTGCGTGCCTGGCTTGAGGAGACCAAACCGGACATCGTGTGTCTCCAGGAATTGAAGGCGACCGACGCCGATTTTCCAATCGCGGCCATACGCGAGGCCGGCTACGGCGCCATCTGGCACGGGGAGAAGAGCTGGAACGGTGTCGCGATCCTGGCTCGGGGCGCCGACCCGATCGAGACCCGGCGCGGACTGCCCGGCGACCCCTCGGACAAGCAGAGCCGCTACATCGAGGCCGCCATCAACGGGGTCCTCGTCGGATGCCTCTATGTGCCGAATGGCAATCCGTGGCCCGGCCCGAAGTTCGATTACAAGTTGCGGTGGTTCGAGCGGCTCGCCGTTCACGCCCGCGCGCTGCTCGCGACGGGAGCGCCGGTGGCGCTGGTGGGCGACTACAACGTCATGCCCACCGACCTCGACGTCTATTCATCCGAAAAATGGCTGGACAACGCCTTGTTCCGGCCCGAGGTGCGTGAGGCGTATCGCCTTCTGGTGGCTCAGGGTTATATGGACGCGGTCCGGGCGCTCCACCCCGGCGAGCGCGTCTACACCTTCTGGAAGTATTTCCGCAACGCGTTCGCGCGCGATGCCGGCCTGCGCATCGATCACTTCCTGCTGAGCTCGACCCTCGCCAAACGTCTGGCCGCTTCCGGCGTGGATCGTGACGTGCGCGGCCGCGACCGCGCGAGCGATCATGCTCCGGTGTGGATCGAACTCGAGGACGTCACGACCGAGTGAGTTGACGGCGAAGCATCGCGACCTGACCTGCGTGGTAGAGATCGTGGTGAAGCGTG
This sequence comes from Vicinamibacteria bacterium, assembly GCA_031405615.1. Classification (GTDB taxonomy): domain Bacteria; phylum Acidobacteriota; class Vicinamibacteria; order Fen-336; family JAGNNV01; genus JAGNNV01. The sequence goes on from JANNJB010000301.1 coordinate 8,587, forward strand.
CCGTGGATCATCGTGTAGTTGGTCCGCCGCATAGAAGCTGGTTTTGTGCGCTAACGCCAGCTCGATTGCCTTCGCGCCGATGCGCGACATGGGCACAAGGTATTCCCGCGCGTGGGTCGAGCCCTTCTCTTTCAGGAACCACTTAGGGACGACGCTCGCATCCACGACGAGGGCGCATCTAGAAACGACCGTCTCGGAATTCCCTGAGTGCCCCCGCACTGTCCAGAAGGCCGTGTTCCCGGAAGATCCTCTCCCTGCGTTCGTCGACGCGGTCGAGGACCGCCTGAGGAAACCGCTCGACCGAAGGGGATTGGCGAAAAGGCGGTGGCGCTTCGCCAGGATCTCCACGAGGTTCTCGACGGTCGCGCGCTCCTCGGCGGGGAGAAGGTCGATCTTCTGGAGGAGTTCTGTGGTGCTCATGGGCGCCTTCCCCTTGACTCTACTCCTGCGTCGATTGAGGAAGGGAGTCAAGGGAGTAGACCCGGGCCACGCCAGCGCCTTCGCGCCGTCGGTCAGTTCAAGACGTTTCCTCGGTCTTCATCCACACGTACAAATCCTCCACCTTGGTGCGCGCCCAGGGCGTCTTGCGAAGGAACTTCAAGCTCGATGAAATGCTGGGGTTCTCACTGAAGCAGCGAATCCTGATGAGGTCGGCCAGTTCCGCCCACCCGTAACGGGCCTCCAGTCGGGTGACGATTTCCTCGAGAGTGACGCCGTGAAGGGGGTCGCGAGGCTGTGCTCTCAAAGCGGCGTGATCGAGAGGGACAAGACGTGAGCCACCAGAGAATCGGCGACCAGAGCCTTCATTACCCAAGAGTCACTCGCGCACGAGACGTACGGAGTCGACGGCGGCGGCGGTGTTGGGCCCGGTCCAGCCCGGCACGTCGGTTCGAGCGGTGGCGAGCCACACCAGATCGAGGGTATTGAAGCCTGGGCGGATCGCGTCGGCCGGCACCGCGAAACGCAGTTCGGTCCACTCGGCGCTGAGCGCCAGCTCGCCCAACTCGCGTCCGGAAAGCCGCGCTCGCATCCGCGTGACGAGATGGGCGGGCTCGGCGCGGGCCACCACGATCAGGGTCGCGGCGCGGGCGTGGCGGATGGGAAGAACGAGACGCGAACGCCGGCCGCGCGAAACGCGGAAGCCGGGCTCGGCCGTGGGGTCGTGGGGAAACCAGCCCTCGCCCACCGCCGCCTCGACCGCCGGCGTCTCGCGGCCGCCGAGATCGAGGCGACCGCGCAGCGACCACGGTCCCTCGTCGAGCCAGACGCCCTTGAGGTGGTCGTAGGCGAACAACCACACCGCGCTGGGCAGCCACGGTTTCCAGCCGTCGATCGTGCGCCAGGCGACATCGACCTGGACCGGGGCCAGTCGATCGAGGGTTACGCCCTGGTCTTTGCTCGCGACCATGTTCGAGTTGTAGATATAGGACAGTTGGTCGTTCCACACCGACAGACCCACCAGCACGAGCGCGGGCGCCAGCAGGGGGCGGCGGACCAGCGCGCGCAGGGCGCCTCCGAGTCCCAGACCGAAGAGCGGCACGAGGCACAGCAACCGGCGTTGTCCGAATGCGTCCGACCCCCACCAATCGCTCAGCAGGCCGTTGACGAACGCGGACAGGGCCAGGGCCACGAAGCACAGGCCAGCGAGCCCATGTTCCCTGCGGAGCAGAGTGAGCCAGCCGAGGGTCGCCACGAGCAGCAGCGGGTGCCACGTGAAGAGGCCGTGGCGGGGGGAGAGCAGCACCTGCGCCCACTGCGAGCCGTCGGCTGTCACCCAGTTCTGGTCCGCCGTGACCGCGGCGAAGGCCGTTCCGTACATCGAAAGCCAGACGCCGATCTGAAAGGCCCCGGCGAGGACGGGCACGGTCAGCAGGCGAAGCGCCTTTGGCACGAGGTCCGGGGGGCGGCGGAGCAGCAAGTCGAGGGCAGGCAGCGCGAGCAACACCGCATCCTGAGCGCGCACCAGGGCAAGCAGGGCGCCGGCCGCACCGACGGCCAGGTAGGAGCGCGGAGTGGAATGCTCCCGCGCGCGCAGCCAGAGCCAGACGAATGCGCAGGCGATGCCTGCGGATGTCGCGTGCGACATGGACGCATTCGCGGTCGCGTAGAAGCGCAACGGCGTGGCGTACCACAGCCCGGCCACCGCCAACGCGGCGATCGCGCGGCCATGGCGCGCGCGCAGCAGGCTCTCCACGAGCAGCAATCCCACGGCCGCCCAGGCGAATGACGCCAGGGTCACGGCGGACTGATAGGGCTGCGAGAACCCGTCAGCGGGCGCCCCCCCGGGCAGCAGGGCGGCGAGGTGGGCCACAATGAAGGCGGGTGACCACGCGATGGCCTGTCCCACCAGCACGCGGCTGGTCACGCCGACACCCTCGGTGACCACGGGCTTCGCCCCCAGGCCGGCGTAGTCGTTGGCGAAGTCGAGGTCGAAGTCGAGGAGCGGAGAACGCAACAGCGCGTAGTACTCGTAACCGTCGCCACCCAGTCGGCCGTAGACCGACGACACGTCGAGCAGGAACATGGCGATGAGCAACGCCCGTGGGCCGTCGCACCAGCGGCGCCCTCGGCTCGTTGCCGAGGCGAGAGCCCCGAGCAAGGCGATCAGAAGCGCCGCGTCGAACCAGCCTCCTGGTGCGCCGGAGTCGACAAGGGCTCGCGCCACCAGAGCGAGCAGGGAGGTCGCGAGCAGTGCGCAGTCGAGGCGGCTCATCGGCAGCCGCGAGTCTAGCTTGGCGCCTATCACCCCTGCGGTTGTCGCATCCGGGAGTACGATTGATCCATACCCCGGCCGCAAAAGGAGATGTACATGGCGCTCTCGCCCAAAGACGCAAGGATCGCGGAGATGAATCGTTTTCTGGATGACCTGGAGCGGGCGGCCCGGGTCAGTCCGGCCGCGCTGGATCAGGCTTTCAACTCACCACCGGCCGGGCTGAGCGTTCATGAGATCGATACGAAGAAGAAGTTCCTCAAGGTGAGCCCGGGCCATCGCAAGATCCTCGGGTACAACCCGGCCGATATGGTCGGGCGATCTCCCCTGGACTACGTGGTCATGAGGGGTCTCTCCGAGAGCGCCACGAGCCGGAAACTCACCCCGGGCGCCGTCCTGATTCCCAATACCCGCTCGTTCCGAAAGGCGGATGAGTCTGAGATCACCCTCCTTCAAGTCGAACGTCATCTCAAGGATGCCCAGGGTCAGGTGATCGGGATTCGGACCGTCATCACCGAAGCGCCCAAAGAAGCGTAGAGGTCTGCTTCGTGGCGTCGTGGTTGAGTCTGCCTGTATTGAGAATCACCGTCGTGCGGGATATCGTGTCCGACCCTTCCCTCTTTACAGTCTCTTGAACGGACACCCATGACCGAAGCCGTCAAAAAGCCGCGATTCTCACTGACCACCCAGATCTTCATTGGTCTGGCCGTGGGCGTCGTCGTCGGTGTGATCGTCAACAACAGCGGTCAGGCCGATGCCTGGGCCGCGAACATTCGCCCGTTCAGCCAGATCTTCCTGCGAATGATCAAGATGGTCATCGCGCCCCTGATCTTCGCCACCCTCGTGGCCGGCATCGCCGGGGCCGGCCACTTCAATCAGGTCGGCCGGATGGGGTTCCGCGCCATCATCTACTTCGAAATCGTCACCACCATCGCGCTCGTCATCGGCCTGGTGGCCGTCAACATCACGAAGCCGGGAGTCGGGTTGGCCCTGCCGAATGAAGTGAGCGAGGTTACCGGGAAGGCGCAGGGCTGGAAGGACATCCTCCTTCATCTCGTTCCAGAATCGGTTATCAAGGCGATGGCCGAGGGCGATGTCCTGCAGATCGTGGTCTTCAGCATCATCTTCGGCATCGCCCTTGGCATGCTCGGAGAAAAGGGGCGGCCCCTCGTGTCCCTCTGCGAGCAGGTTGCCGAGACGATGTTCAAGTTCACGAACATCATCATGCACTATGCGCCGATCGGCGTAGGCGCCGCGATGGCCTACACCGTCGGGCACAGTGGACTCGGGGTGCTCAAGAATCTTGGGTTGCTCGTGCTGACCCTGTACGGCGCGCTCATCGTGCTGATCCTGGGCGTGTTCCTGCCGATCGCTCTGATCTTCAAGGTGCCGATTCGAAAGTTTGTGAAGGCGGTGCGCGAGCCGGCGATCATCGCGTTCTCGACCACGTCGAGCGAGGCGGCGCTCCCTCGTGCCATGGAAGTGCTCGAGCGCCTGGGGGTTCCACGCCGCATCGTGTCGTTCGTGCTTCCGCTCGGCTACAGCTTCAACCTCGACGGAACGACGCTCTATTTGTCCCTCGCCGCGGTATTCGTGGCCCAGGCGGCTGGCGTCGAGCTGACGATCGGCCAGCAGGTCACCATGTTGCTGACCCTGATGCTCACCAGTAAGGGCGTCGCGGGAGTGCCGCGGGCCTCCCTCGTCATCCTCGCGGGCACGCTCGCGAGCTACAACCTGCCACTCGCGGGCATCACCTTGATCCTTGGCGTCGATGAATTGATGGACATGGCTCGGACCATGACCAACGTGATCGGCAACTGCCTCGCGACCGTGGTGGTGGCGAAGTGGGAAGGAGAGTTCGTCGAGGCGTCCGACGCCGAACTCGAGGCCGCGGCGTCGAGGGGAGAGATATAGATAAGCGAATCCTCAGCTCTACCGCTCGCCGGTGAGCTGCCACCGGATGAGCGACACGGGCATCATCCCCGCGCCGTTCACTTCATCGAAGAATCCTCGCAAGGTGAACCGATCGCCGAGTTGCCGCGCGCGATCGCGGATGAGTTCATCGATCAGCCCCTTGCCGGTTACGTAACTCGTGCCATAGCCTGGCTGACGCAGGTAGAGCTGCTGCTCGAAGCCCAGGAGATCGAGGTCGGGGCGCATCCACCCGCGTGGGGTCCACTGCACCTGGAAGGCTTTGGCTTTCGCGATGTCGAACTCGTTTGCCTGCGCGTAGAGCGAGGCCAGTCCGCGCGCCGCCCTTTGCGCGAGCATGATCCAGACGATCTCGCGGGCGCGGGGGTTGTCATCGTAGTACCCGGCCTGCATGACGATCTCCTCGAACGCGGTCGCCATGCCTTCGGACCGGCTGTCCCAGACGTTGTAGTGCCACGCCTTGCGGCGAATCGGGCTCGGGTGCGGCGTTGCCTTCAACCATTCGTGGTCGAACCAGTGATAGAAGTGCGTGTAGAGCGTCACCGGTTCGTGGTGGGTCGCGATCGCAAAGAAGTTGCGCGTTTGTTCGGGCACAAAAGACCCCAGATGCCGCCGCAACGCGGGTTCGAGGTAGTCCTGCACGGTCAGCACCGGTTTGTTCTTCAGGAACGCCATGTACTTTGTGACCGAGGTGTTGGCGCGGGCTTCGAACTCCTCCTGGTTTCGCACGAGGGTGAGCGGGGGCAGGCCCTGGTTTCGCGCCTCCTCGAGCTTCAAGGACGCGTGGGCGCGGTTGAGTTCGCGCTTCAGCAACGCGACCTCGTCCTCCCACGACATGGGGACGAGATGCACATTGCGGAGGCTCCACGTGTATTGCTCCTTGCCGATCCCGGACGGCCCGGTCTTTGAGGGAGCCTGCGATTCCAGCCACTTCACGAACGCGTCCGTGGCCACCTTCGCCTCGGCAATGGCGGTGCGAAGCGGCGCGCCGGCGGGCGTCGCGCGTTCCACGAGGCGGCCCAGATCGGCGGACTGCGTCTGCATCGTGCCCGTGCCGGTGAGCCACAGGTCGCGTGCGTTGCCGGTGAGATTCCGGCGGGCCTGGTCGAGCAGCGGTGGAATCGTCCGCAGTTCCGCGGTGAGGCGGGCCTCGTCGGCCGGGGGCAGCGGGAAGGTGTACGTCCACAACTCCACCACCGCGTGGTGTGTGGGCCCCTCATGTTCCGGGGTGTCGCTCTGGTCGGTCCAGATCGATTTGTAGAACGCGGGATCGCGCACCCATGGCTGAAGCACGCGCAGGTAGAAGTCGTGGCCGTCCATTTGCGCGCGGACGAGGGCATGATCGATCTGCTGGTCGCGCGGCCACGCGTCCGGCGAGAGTGCGGTGAGCCGGCCCTTGAAGGTCTTCAGGCCATCGAGCTTGCGCGCCATGGCGGGCACGCTGTAGTCGGGCGCGCCGCCCACGAGTGACGGCCGCTCGAACGCCCGCCACTCATCGAAGAGCGCGACGAGGCCTGGGTATCCGGAGGCCGTCTGGCTGGAGACTTGAGCCGGCCCGCCGACCGCGAGCCCCGCTAAAAGCGCCACCAATGTTCGTCGTCTATGTGTCACTGCGAGTATCAA
>JANNJB010000302.1:0-1924 GCA_031405615.1 Vicinamibacteria bacterium
GGAGGCGGTTCCGTCGATCGAAACGATGAGAAGGCCACGGCGCAGCCGGTCTGGGCTGTGGACCTGCACAGCGGAACGTTTTCAAACGCGCCGCCCGCATCCTTCCCTTCCGGGGCCGGAAGGTTCGAGCCGAGCAGGAACGCGGAAATCAACAGGCCTCTCTTCGCCTCGTTGTTGTCGAGCTGATCGTGAATCAGTCGCGTCAGCACGATGGCGCCTTGCGAGTGTCCGATCAGCACCACTCCCCGGCCTTGGTTGTCGTGTTCGAGGTAGTGGTTCCAGGCGTCGCTCACGTCCTTGTACGGCAGACCGAAGTCGGCATCCGCCATCGCCTTTCCGATGATGAGCGCCCGCAGAGCCGTGAGTGTGACCTGGCGATACAGGGGCGCGAAGACCCGGCACTGCGATCCAAACCGCGCGACTTGATGTTCAACCACTCTTCGCTCATCGGCGTTCGCGGTCATGTCGCTGTTCGCGGTGGCGTCGTTGGAGACCGTCGGGTAGACATAGAAGCAATCCACCGCCGCTTTGGAGTTGGCTTTCCATTTCTCGACCTTGAGCCGGCCGTTCGCCGCCACCGTGGTGCTGTCCAGTTTCGACGCAGCGCAGACATCGCCCGCGAGCCCGGGGCGACACAGCCAGTTTTCCGGCTTGCTGTAGTCGTTCTTCGGATGCTCCGCAGCGAGAAGAGGCGCGGCGGCGATCAGGGCGTGGAGGAGGGTGATCATGCGAGCGACGATACTCGCGGATCTCACAATGACTCGCTTGGGAACCTCCCACCCTCCCCAAACGTCAAATCCTTTAATGAGCACCACTCTGTCCAACCTCCGCTACGCCCTGCGCGGGCTCCGCCGAAGTCCCCTTTTCGCGTCGGTGGCGATCCTCTCCCTCGCCCTGGGGATCGGGGCCAACACCGCGATCTTCACGCTGATCGATCAGATCCTGCTCCGCAAGCTCGCCGTTCACAATCCCGATGAACTGGTGATGGTGCACCAGCAGGCGAACAATATGGGCAGCAACATGGGATCGAGGATGAACTCCTATCCCCTGTTTCAGGAGCTTCAGCAGAAAGCGGCGCCGTTCGCGGACGTCTTGTGCAGGCGTCTGGTGTCGGTGTCCCTGAGCGTCGACAAACAGACCGAGCGGGCGGCCGCCGAACTCGTTTCCGGGAACTACTTCTCAATGCTGGGGGTCCGGCCGGCGGCGGGCCGGGTCTTCACCGCGGAGGATGACAAGGTCGCGGGTGGCCATCCCCACGTGGTCTTGAGCCACGCGTACTGGGTCAGCCGCTTCAACGCCGATCCAAACGTCGTCGGCAAGACCATCCGGTTGAACGACTATCCCATGACCGTCGTCGGCGTTTCCGCCGAAGGCTTCGTGGGCCTCGACCCGGCGCAGGCACCCCAGATCCGCGTGCCTGTCCAGATGAAAGAGCAGGTGATGCCGACCCTCGGCTGGCTCAAGATGGACGACCGCCGCGCGCGATGGGTCCAGGTGTTTGCCCGGCTCAAGCCCGGTTTTACGCTCGAGAGCGCCCAACCCGCGGTGCAGACGCTCTTCACCCAGATCCGCACCTACGAGATGACTCTCGAGGCCGCGAAGACCTGGTCGGCCTACTCGCGGACCGAGTTCATGAAAGGCCGGCTGCTGCTTGCGAGCGCCGCCATCGGCTATTCGAGCATCCGGAACGACTTCTCGACCGCCCTCGTGGTTTTGATGTGCATGGTGGGCCTCGTCCTGCTGATCGCCTGCGCCAACGTGGCGAACCTGCTCGTCGCCCGCGGTCTGATGCGCCAGAAGGAGATCGCGCTGCGGCTCTCGCTCGGGGCCACGCGAGCGCAGCTGGTGCGGCAGCTGCTGGTCGAGAGCCTCGTTCTCTCCTTCGCCGGGGGACTCCTTGGAATCGCCATCGCTTTCGGCCTGA
>JANNJB010000303.1:0-7904 GCA_031405615.1 Vicinamibacteria bacterium
CGCGCGCCGGCTCGTGCGTTTCGCGTCCGAGGATGTCGGGCTCGCCGATCCGCACGCCCTCACCCTCGCCATGGCCGCGCAGCAGGCGGTTCATTTCATCGGTCTGCCCGAAGGCGCCCTCGCCCTCGCCGAACTCGTCGTCTATCTCGCGGCCGCGCCGCGCAGCAACGCGGTCTACGCCGCCTGGAACGAGGCGAGGAAGGACGCGCTCGAAACGCGAGCTGACCCGCCGCCGCAGGCGATCCGCAACGCGCCGACGAAACTCATGAAGTCGCTCGGCTATGGCGAGGGGTACAAGTACGCCCATGACGAGGCCGAAGGAGTGGCGGTGATGGACTGCCTGCCGGATCGGCTCAAGGGCCGGACCTACTTCAAGCCCACCACGCGCGGAAGTGAGAAGGATCTCGGCGAAAGACTCGCGGCCGCGAAGGCCATTCGCAAGGGGCGAGGCCAGTAGCGATCCAAACGCACATGCTCCCTCTCATCCCCGGAGTGCTCCTGCTCGCGGCGACTCCGGTGATTCTTGGCCTGTCGAGGGATCACTCCAGGCTGATGCGCGTTGGGGCATTTTCCGCATGCGCCCTGCCCTTCCTCCTACCCAACGACGAACCCTTCTTTCGTGCCGCCGCTGCGCTCCTGACCTGGTTTTTCCTGGTCAAGACACTGCAGTACACGGCCGGTCATGAAAAGCCCCGCGGTTTTGTGGATGTTCTGCAGTTCCTGACCATCCCTGCGGTCGTGCGATGGGAGGTTCCCCGCCGAAAGGACCCGCGTCGCGCCCGGCAAACCCTGCTCCGGGGCCTCGTTCAACTTGGGCTCGCTCTCCTACTCGTGCTGGCCGTGCTCCAGCTGGATCGAACCCACCTGGTTCAATTGATAACCACGCAGGTCGGGATCTATCTCAGCCTGGCCGGGGCCTTGAATCTGGCGGTGGTGACGCTGGCCCTGCGGGGGCTCGACTACGACGATCCCTTCGACAATCCCCTGGCCGCGCGCACGCCCGGGGAGTTCTGGGGCCGACGCTGGAACACCTGGGTCAACCACATGCTCTACCTTTATGTGTTCGTCCCTTTGGGAGGACGGCGAAGACCGGTGCGCGGGACGCTCGCCGCCTTCGCGATCAGCGGCGCGCTGCACGAGGGATTTGTCGTGGTGGGAACCCGCGACTTCACCGGCTGGATGGGGGGCTTCTTTCTGGTCCAGGGGGTTCTGGTGGTGGCGACCTCTCAATCCCGATCGTTCCGGCGGCTCGCCCGGCGCGCTCCGGTGCTGTCCTGGGCCTTCACGCTCCTGGCCATGCTCACCACCGGGGTCATGCTCGTCCGGGGCGCCGATGGCATCGACCCGTCGGACGCCTGGCATCGCTGCTGCCGCTAGCGATGTAGTCTTTTCGCTCCATGACCTGGCCGCAGATTTACGCACCGCTCGGCGATGTTCTGAGTTCAGCCCTGGTGGCGTCCCTGCCGGTCGTGGTGCTGCTCGGTCTGCTGGCTTTTTTCCATGCACGCGCGCACGTGGCGGCCCTTGCGGGTCTGCTCGCGGCCTGGCTCGTCGCGGTCCTGGTCTTCGGCATGCCCGCGCCGCTCGCCACCGCTTCCGCGATCTACGGCGCGGCCTACGGGCTGTTTCCGATCGGCTGGATCGTGCTCAACGCCATCTTCATCTACGACGTGACGGTGAAAACGGGCCAGTTCGACATCGTGAAGCGCACGATTGCCGGTCTCGGCGACGACCGCCGCATCCAGGCCATGCTGATCGCTTTCAGCTTCGGCGCCTTCATCGAGGGCGCCGCGGGTTTTGGAACTCCGGTCGCGATCTCGGGCGCGATGCTCATCGGCCTCGGTTTCCGTCCGCTCGAGGCCGCGGGTTTAGCCCTCATCGGCAACACCGCTCCCGTCGCCTTCGGCGCGCTGGGAACACCGATCATCGCCCTCAACGCGGTGACCCATCTTCCCCTCGAACAACTCTCGGCGATGGTGGGTCGGCAGCTTCCCTTCTTCTCGGTGATCGTCCCTTTCTGGCTGATCGTGGTGATGGCGGGATGGAAGGGCATGCGCGAGGTGTGGCCCGCCTGTCTCACCGCGGGGGGGAGTTTCGCGATCACCCAGTTCCTGGTGAGCAACTATCACGGGCCGTGGCTTGTCGACATCGCCGGAGCGATCGTCTCGATGTCGTCGCTTCTGATCCTTCTGCGTTTCTGGCAGCCGCGAAAGGTCTGGCGCTTCGATCACGAGCGAGGGATCACGGCGGCTGCCGAGGCGCTGCCCTCGCGCGGTTCCGCTCTTCGCGCCTTCACCCCCTGGATCCTGCTGATGGCCTTCGTTTTCGTCTGGGGTCTTCCGCAGATGAAGAAGGCGCTCGACGGCCTGTCGATCGTGCGCGTGGCCGTGCCATATCTCGACAAAGCGGTGGTGAAAGTCCCGCCCGTGGTCCAAAAGCCCGAGCCCGAAGCCGCGGTCTTCAACTTGAACTGGCTTTCCGCGACCGGCACCGGGCTGATGTTCGCGGGGATCGCCTCGGGCCTCTTCCTTCGCCTCTCTCCGAAGGCGCTCCTCGATCTTTACGGTCAGACCTTGTGGAGAGTGAGGACATCGCTCCTCACCATCGCCGCGATGCTGGCCCTCGGTTTCACCACGCGCTACTCCGGCTCCGACACCAGCATGGGCCTCGCCTTCGCGAGTACGGGCTTCCTGTTCCCGTTCTTCTCTCCGCTTCTCGGCTGGCTCGGCGTGGCCCTCACCGGCTCAGACACGTCGTCGAACGTCCTGTTCGGAAATCTGCAGACCGTGACCGCGCAGCAGATCGGCGTGTCACCGCTGCTCACCGCGGCCGCGAATGCCTCGGGCGGCGTGATGGGAAAGATGATCGACGCTCAGAGCATCGTGGTCGCAAGCGTCGCCACCGGCGATGCCGCCTCTCCGGGAGACATCCTGCGTTACGTCTTCTTCCACAGCCTCGCCCTTGCCTGTCTCGTCGGCGTGCTGGTGTTGTTGCAGGCCTACGTGTTTCCATGGATGGTGCCGGGCTCGTAGTTTGGATTCGTTGGGCGGTTCCCATCTCGACGCGTATCAAGCCAGATCCCGACGGTCCTTCCAATAACCGGGGCGACGGCTGGTGTGAGCTACGGCCACAATCACAATGTCGTGTTCCATGACTGTGTAGACAATCACGTAGGGGAACCCCAGGACTCGGAACTGGTGAGTTGCCCGTTGTCCGGGTCGTGCTACACCGATCTCCGGAAACTGCTGGATCCTTTCGATGGCGTGGGTCACGGAGTCGAACAATTTTCCACCCCATCCCGGTCGCCGCTTCTCATACCAGCGAACCGCTTCGCTGAACTCTTCCGATGCTGGTTGAGTGAACCTGACCGATTTCACCGGCCCAGAATCTTCTCGATTCTCCGCTTCACGTCGGTCCAGGGCTCGAGTTGGATTGTTCCTGCTTCAATCGCTTCGATGCGGCGGGTGATTTCGGCATTCCAGGTCGCCTCGGCATCGGCGTCGGATGGACCGTCCAGGCTGGCAAGCAGCTCCGCAGCAAGCTCAGCCCGCGCCTCCGGCTCCAGCCGTAACGCCTCGGCGAAGACCAGTTGAGCTGCATTCGACATGACCCGATCCTACGCCCCTCTGGGTGCCCGGCCAACTTCATTGTTTTTTCGGCCTCAGGAGTTTGAAGGTTTGTGGATGCATAGGAAATAGTGCGTAGTCTTATTGCATGCGAACGACTCTCGATCTCAACCCGGACCTCCTGCAACAGGCGATGCGCGCGACCGGCGCCAAATCGAAGACCGCGGTTGTGCAGATGGGGCTCGAAGCGCTCCTGGCGATCGAGGCGCGTAAGCGAATCAAGGCGCTGTTCGGACAAGTGACGCTCAGAAAAGCGCCAAGGCGTCGCGTTCACTGACTGACCAGCTGAGGCCCTTTAGAACCCCGATTTGACTCGCGGCCCGGAGAGGCGAAAATAAGGCGAACGTGCCTGCTCTCTCTCCCCGCAAAAAAATCCTCGAGGATCTTCTCGCCGAAAAAAAGCTTTCAGGAGCTTCGTCTGTTTTCGATGCTCCTCTCGAACCCGAAGGGAGAGTGACCGGCTTCTCTCTTTGGAACCTCATCCTCGGCCAGGGATTTCGAAAAGGGAGCGTCGGCGAGATCGTGGGGAATGCTTCTTCGGGCCGTACCGCCCTGGCCCTGGCTATAGCCGCCCAGGTGTCGCGCGAGGACCTCGTCGCCTGGGTGGACCCTCTCGATCGCTTTTCGCCGCAGGCGGCATGGCACGCGGGCGTCGAGTTTCAGAACTTCGTCTGGCTGCGCGGGACGCCCACGAAGGAGCGCGCTCTCGCCGACGCCATTGGCGCCGCCCACGCCCTGGCCGCGGCCTCCCTCTTCGACATCGTGATCCTGGACTTCGCGGATCTGCCGGAGCGTCTTTTAAAGGCGCTCCCCACCGCTTGGAATGTGCGTCTGCTGCGCGCCTTCGAGTCCACAGAAACCGCGTGCGTCGTACTTTCACGCTCGCACTGGGGCGGCAGCCCGCGCGGCCTGTCGATTCGCCTGCGCGCCGAGAAACGGCTGTTCGCGCAGACCGGCCACGGGCGTCTGTTGAAACGTATGACCCTGGCCGCGACCCAGAGTTGGCCCATGCTGAAAACCAGCAGTGTGGATCTCGAGGTCCACACGCGATGAGCTTCGAGGCGCAGCGTCTTTTCGGTTGTGTAGTGGCACAGGCGGAGCAGTTCGCGGCACAGCTCATCCGGCTCTCGCAGGACTTCACTCCCCGGTATGAGGTGGAGAATGGCTCGCTGGCGCTGCTCGATCTCTCCGGCTTGTCGCACCTTTTCTCCACCCCTCACGATCTCGCGGTCTCGATCCGGACCTCGGCTCAGGGCTACGGCATCGTCGAGCCGCGTATTGCCCTCGCCACGCGTCTTCAGGCCGCACGTCGTCTGGCTCTTTTTCGTCCCGGCCTCTCGATCGCCCTCGACGAGAAGGCGGAAGCGGATCTTCTCGGCGCTCTTCCTCTGGAAAGCCTCGATCTCGACGACCGCACCCTGGCGCGCCTGAGAAATTGGGGGCTTCACAATTCGAGCGATCTGGCCCGACTGCCTGCGAGCGATCTCCGGGCGCGGGGCGGGGCGGCCCTGGTTCGCGCTCACGAGTCCTCCTCGGGAGGCGATGACCGGCTGCTCGTTCCCGTGCAAGAAAAGCCGGATGACGGCCTCGGCCTCGATCCGGGTTTCGGCGTCGAGGATCTGTCGCAGCTCGTCTTTCTGATGTTCCAGTTGCTCGATCCGTTATGCGCGAAGCTCAAGTCGTCGGGCCGGGCCGCCACCGCGTTCGAGGTGACGCTGGCTCTCGAGAACGGAACCACCGACGTCCGCCTCATCCGCTCGCCCTCGCCCTCGGCGGACAACGCGGCCTGGCGAACGCTCGTGCGATTGAGCCTCGAGGGCCGTCCTCCGGCGGCTCCGGTGCTTTCCCTTTCGCTTCGAGCCGAATCCACGACCGCACGCGCGGTCCAGTTCTCCTTCACCGGCGCCGGCCGCAGCAGCCCCGAAAGAGTGGCGAGCGCCCTCGCCCGGCTCCAGCGGTTTTTCCCCGAAGACCGTATCGGCTCGCCGCAGCTCGTGGACACCCACACGCCGGATCAGTTCGTGATGCGCCCCTTCGATCCGGTCGCCGAATCGAAGTCGAAGAAGAAAGCGGCTGCGGTCGCTGCGCCGAAACCGCGTCCGCCCGCCTGTGCGTTGCGAGCCATCCGTCCGCCCGCTCACGCGAACGTTCGCGTCGATATGGTCGGTGCGCCGGTGTCGCTTCAGGTTCAGGACCACGATCGCTTCCTCAGTATCCGCGGCCGGGTGCAGGCGAGTGCTGGCCCGTATCTCCTCTCCACGCAATGGTGGAATGAGGAAGCCTTCGCGCGCGAAGAGTGGGACGTGGAGATAGCGAGCGAAGGAGCCACCGCCGCGTACCTGATTTTCAGAGACCCCCGGAACGACACCTGGTATCTGGCCGCGGAGATCGACTGATTCTCGCCCGTACTCACGCGCCCCGCGCATCTAGAATGACCGAATGTCGACCAGAGCCGCCAGGGCACTCGCCCTCGCCGTAGTCCTGCCGGTGTGCCTCCCCGCGCCCGCAATCGCTCAGCCCACCTGGTCCAAGGATGTCCTGCCCGTGGTTCAGCGACATTGCCAGGGATGCCACGTTACCGGCGGCGTCGCCCCGTTCTCTTTGGAGACCTACGCGCAAGCCGCGCCCCGTGTGGCGGGAATCGCAAGCATGGTGGAGTCGCGGGCCATGCCGCCATGGAAGGCCGACGATGCCTGCCGGCCCTTGAAGGACTCGCGGCGTCTCAGCGACGACGAGCTTTCGGTGATTGTGGCCTGGGCTCGGGGTGGCGCTTCCGAAGGCGACCCCGCGCAGGCCCCGCCAAATCCCACATCACTTCCCGCGTTGCCATGGGTGGACGCCGAACTCAGCATGACCTCGCCCTATACCCCAAGCGCCGCCCGCCCCGACGACTATCGCTGTTTCGTCATAGACCCGAAGCTCCCGGGAGAGCGGGACCTGATTGGATACGACATCGTTCCCGGACAACGAAGCCTGGTTCATCACGTGCTTCTCTATGGGCTGCCGCGCGCCGAGGCCCTCCGCCTTGACGCGGCCGAGGCCGGCGCCGGCTACACCTGTTTCGGCGGGCCGGGAAGTGATGGAGCGCTCGCCACGGTCTACGGCGCCTGGGTTCCTGGAACCTCGGCGACTCAATACCCTGCGGGCACCGGCATCACCATGCCCACCGATCAGGTGATCGTCATGCAGATCCACTACAACACATCCCACGGCGGCGGGCATGCTCATGCCGTCGCCCCCGATCTGACCACCATCAAACTTCAGCTTGCCCCGGGCCGGGTGGAGAAGGCGGCGATCATTCTCCCCGTCGCCGATCTCAATTTCACGATCCCGCCCAGGACCTCCAACTTCACTACCAGCGTCTCATTTCCCTTTCCGGCGGGCGCCACGCTTTATGGAGTGGGTCCGCATATGCACACCCGCGGTCGTCAGATCAGTGTGAGCGCCGACAACGCGTGTCTGGTCAACATCCCCTCCTGGGACTTCAACTGGCAGCAGCTCTATCAGTTCGAAACCCCGTTTTTGCTCAGGCCCGGTTCACGACTGCGGCTGAGTTGCACCTGGGACAACCCGAGCGACAAGACCGTACGCTGGGGCGAAGGCACCGACGACGAGATGTGCCTGAACTACTTCTACCTGACCCGTTAGGGAAGGGGCGGGGTTTGGGGCTGCACGGCCTTCAGGGCTGGACTTGCTTGCCACATGTGCTAAGTTCCTAGGCCTTGGAGGTTGCGATGCTCCTATCGCTAGGGAGCCCGGCCTTGTTGGAGAATGTCCAATGAGGAGAGGCTCAAGGCGACGGCATCGACGCAACAGGCAAGAATGGTCCCCCCAGGGAAACCCGCAAGGGAATCCAGGGCAACAGGGAAACCAGCCGCAAGGTTCCCGGGGACCAGTCAGGGACCCCCGACAGATTCAGGTTCCGATCGAAGGCGAAACGTTTCCATTCGTTGGAATCGCTGAAGTCACTGAAAACGTTGGTGGGTTTGTACGGCAGGCGAATCAGAACTACCTGCCTTCGCGTGAAGACGTGGTCATTCCGCCATCGGTTATGCGGGACTATGCCTTGCGCGACGGCACGCAGATCGAGGGTCTTTGCCGTGAAGCCTCGGGCGTCAAGGTCGTCGTTGAAATACAAAAGGCCAGTGGTCTTGAGATGGCGCAGTACCGTCTACTGCCTCATTTCGCTGATCTCACGTCTATCAGTCCCGAAAAAGCGTTCCGCCTGGCCGATGAGCCGGGCGCGGAACTCACTTTGCGTGTTTTGGACCTGGTGGC
>JANNJB010000304.1:0-1778 GCA_031405615.1 Vicinamibacteria bacterium
GCTCCGTCCGTTTCCGCCCACCCCTCACCCTGACCCGTTCCGAGGCCGATCAGGGCCTCGACATTCTGCGACGCGCACTTCAATCTCTCCCCGGAGGAGCAGGCAAATGATCGAAAACGAAGCCGCCATCTTCATCGCGAACGACGCGATGGCCGAGATCATCAAGGCGAAGAGCGCCAAGGGAAAACTCGTGCGCGTCGCCGACGAGGGCTACTACGAGGTGCGGCTCACCCTGAACGGAAAGCAGCACACCGCCTACCTCCCGGTCAACACCACCGTCGTGGTGGCCGCGACGCCAGAAGGCGAGTTCGCCTCCATCGCCGTGGAGCGGTGAGCCCAAGCCCCCTTCCCCGATTTCCGAACCCTTTGGGTCGGCAAAGCGCGCCTTTGAGGGGCGTCCCGCGTGCCGACCGTACTCAATCTTCTGGAGATAAACCTGAATGTCCCGTGATCTGAAGATCATCCACGTCGGCCTTGGCCCCATCGGCATCGGCATCGCCAGGATGGTGCTCGCCAAAGAAGGCCTCAAAGTCGTCGGAGCCTGCGACCCGGCGGCCGAGAAGGCCAACAAGGACCTCGGCGATGTGCTCGGCCTCGGCAAGAAACTTCGCATCAAGGTCGCGGGCGACCCCGTGAAGTTCATCAAGTCCGCCAAGGCGGACGTGGCCGTGGTCTCCACCACGTCCTCGGCCAAGGTGGTGAAGGCCACCATCGAGGCCCTGATCAGCCGCGGCATCAACGTGGTGACGACCTGCGAGGAGTTCGCCTATCCCGTTCCCGCAAACGCCAAGGTCTTCCGCGACCTCGATGTGATCGCGAAGAAGAAGAAGGTCACGGTTTTAGGCACCGGCGTCAATCCCGGTTTCGCCATGGACGCCCTCGCCCTCACCATGACCGCGCCGTGCGAATCGGTCACTCGCGTTTCCGTCACCCGCATCGTCGACGCGGGAACGCGCCGTCTGCCCCTGCAGCGCAAAGTGGGCGCCGGACTCTCGCTCGCGCAGTTCAGCCGCGCCAAGGCCGAGGGCACCGTCCGCCACGTGGGCCTGCCGGAGTCCGTGCAGATGATCGCCGACTCGCTCGGCTTCAAGCTGGAGCGCGTCGAGGAGACCCTCGAACCCGCGATCGCTCCGCGCGACCTCAATACCGATTACCTCCGTATCGCCGCGGGCACCGCCGCCGGCATCAAGCAGAGCGCGCGCGGTTACACCAAGGCCGGTCTCGCCATCAGTCTCGACCTCCACATGTACGTGGGCGCTGACTCTCCGAAGGATCACATCGTGATCGATGGTTCGCCCTCGATGGACATGACGGTGAAGGGCGGCATCGCCGGCGATATCGCCACCGCCGCCATCTCCGTGAACGCCATTCCGAAGGTCATGTCGGCCCGCCCCGGCGTCCTCACGATGCGCGACATGCCGCTCGTTCATTCCTACAACAAGGAAGAAGCCAGGAACCCGCCGAAGAAGTGACGTTGACGCCGCCAGGCGTCAACGTCATCGCGAGGAGGACGTCGAGACATAACCGACGAAGCGATCCTCGATGGCGTCGTCATCGTGAGCCGGTCCACGGACCAGGGACCGTGACTGGGGAGAGAAGCCCCACAACGTCATCGCGAGTCCGTCGAGGAGCAGCCGAGGAAGCGATCCTCGATGGCGTCGTCATCGCGAGCGACCCGACGGTTTGCGGGGAGCGAAGCGATCCTCGTCAGGCTTGGCAAGGTCGTAAGCCCATGGCAAAAGGAGGCAATCCGCAATCCGTCGTGCCCGACTGCTTAG
>JANNJB010000305.1:0-2019 GCA_031405615.1 Vicinamibacteria bacterium
AGGGTCGCTGCCGGTACGGCGACCAGGTCTCGACCACGGTGGAGATGCCGCTTTCGCCGGAGGTCAAGCGCGTTCTGGCGCTCGCCCAGGACGAGGCGGAGCAACTCGGCCACTCGTATACCGGCACCGAGCACCTTCTCCTGGGCCTGCTGCGCGAAGACACCGCCACCGCGGCCGAGGTGCTGCGCGAGAACGGCCTCACCCTCCCGTTCCTGCGCGAAGAGATCGTGCGCCTGCTCGCGGAGAAGACGCAGCCGCAGGCCCGCGCCAAGGAGACGCCTCTCCTCGCGGAGTACTGCCGCGATCTCACCGACCTCGCGGTCCGCGGCAAACTCGATCCCGTGATCGGGCGGCGCGATGAAATCGAACGCGTCATCGAGATCCTCGGCCGCCGGCAGCGAAACAACCCGGTCCTCATCGGCGAGCCGGGAGTGGGGAAGACGGCGCTCGTCGAGGCCCTGGCCTCGCTGATCGTGCAGGGTGAGGCCCCGAAGCCGCTTCTCGACAAGCGCGTTCTTGCCCTCGACCTCGCCTTGCTCGTTGCCGGCACGAAATACCGCGGTCAGTTCGAGGAAAGGCTCAAGAACCTGCTCAAGGAACTGGCCGAGAATCCGAACGTCATTCTCTTCATGGACGAGTTGCACACCCTCGTGGGCGCGGGCTCCGCCGAGGGAAGCCTTGATGCCGCCAACATCCTGAAACCGGCGCTCTCCCGCGGTGAACTCCAGTGCATCGGCGCGACGACCCCGGTCGAGTTCCGCAAGCACATCGAGAAAGACCGGGCGCTGTCCCGCCGCTTCCAGATGGTGACGCTGAAGCCGCCGACCGAGGAAGAGTCGATGGAGATTCTCCGCGGTCTGAAGTCGCGCTACGAACGGTTTCACGGGGTGGTCTTCAAGGACGAAGCGCTGGAAGCCGCGGTCTCGTTGTCTTCTCGCTACATGCCGGATCGTTGCCTGCCGGACAAGGCCATCGATGTGCTCGACGAAGCGGGGAGCCGGGTCAAGCTGCGCTTCCTGAAGCGCTCCGAGGACGCGGTGCCGGAGGTCGAATCCATCGAGGCCCCGGCCCTGGTCGCGACCGGGCAGGGAACCGTCTTCGTCTTCCGCGACGACATTGACGCGGTGGTGGCGCGCGCGACCGGCATTCCCGTCATGTCGATTCGGGAGGACGAATCGAACCGGCTGCTCCGCATCGAAGAGGAGATCCACAAGCGAGTGGTGTCGCAGGACCGGGCGATTTCCGCCCTGGCCCGGGCCATCCGCCGCACCCGGGCCGGTCTTCGCGACGCGAAGCGGCCGGTGGGTTCGTTCCTCTTCCTCGGCCCGACCGGCGTGGGGAAGACCGAGGTGGCCCGCGGGCTGGCGGAACTTCTTTTTGGAAGCGAGCGACACCTGATCCGGGTCGACATGTCCGAATACATGGAGAAACACGCGGTGTCACGGCTCATCGGTTCTCCCCCGGGTTACGTGGGCTACGAGGACGGGGGCCAGCTCACCGAGCGGGTGCGTCGCAATCCCTACTGTGTGGTTCTACTCGACGAGATCGAGAAGGCCCACCACGACATCTTCAACGTCCTGCTCCAGGTCTTCGAGGACGGCCGGCTCACGGACTCGTTCGGCAACCTCGTCGATTTCAAGAACGCCATCGTGATCATGACCTCGAACCTCGGCGCGCGCGCCATCGAGAAGCGGGGACGCATGGGCTTCGCCCAGGACGCCCACCAGACCGATCTCGCCACCAGCGACGCGGTGATGGCCGAGGTGAAACACACCTTCAATCCTGAGTTCATCAACCGGATTGATGAGATCATTCTCTTTGATGCTCTTTCAGACGCCGACCTCGGGCGGATCACGCGAAACCTCGTTGGTCACCTCTCCGAGAATCTGCGGTCCAAGGGACTTTCCATCTCCATCCGCGATGATGGGATTGAATGGCTCCTGCGGAAGACTCTCAAAGACCGCTCGTACGGCGCACGCCCGCTGCGACGCGCGATCGAAAGGCACATTGAGGACTCCC
>JANNJB010000306.1:0-11439 GCA_031405615.1 Vicinamibacteria bacterium
CAGTAGGCCCTTGTAGATCAGGGCCTCCACAAAGTCGCTCTTGATTGAGAGGGCCTTGTTCACGTACTCGAGGCCCTCGTCGGCGAGCTGTTTTTTGCGCGGGTCGTCGAGATCGGGATCGCGGTAGCACTTGTCCCAGTAGTAGGTGGCCACGGTGTAATAGCCCTTGGGATCGGCGGGCTCGAGTTCCGCGCAGAGTTTCAACTGGTTCACGGCATCATCGAAGCGGCTCTTGGGGGCCTTACCCTCCTCCGCCGGCACTCCCTTGTCGTCCCAGAGCGTTTTGTTGTAGAAGCCCGCGAGCGCGCCGCAGGCCTTGGGGTCTTTCGGAGCCACCTCGAGCGCGGCCTTGCGGTACGCCGCTTCAGCCTCGTTGATCTTTCCGAACTTTTCATAGAGGTTGGCCATGGCGAAGAGATTCTGAAGGTTGCCGGGATCGCTGCTCGTGAGCTCCATGGCGTATTTCATCGAGGTGTCAAAATCCCGGTACGGATCGTCGGCATAGATTCCGATGAGCGCCGAAAGCGTATTCCGCTTGAGGGTCGGATACTTCGCATCGTCGGCCGCGGGGGTCGCGGCGAGGACGGTCTGGTAGTTCTTGATCGCCTGCTCGAGGTTGACCTTGGTATCGTCTTTCCCCGGGCGGAAGAGCTGGTGGAAGGAGCTGCCGAGATAGAAGGTCGCTTCGACGTTCGCCGGGTCCTTCTCGAGGACGTACTCATAGGAGGATATGGCCTTTCGAAAGCTCTCATCCTTGTAGAGGCGGTGTCCTTCGCGAAGCGCCGTCTGGGCCTGAACGCGCGCGCAGTTCAGGACAGGGATCGCCAGGAGAACAATGGCCAAGGTCCGGATCGCGTGCCTCATGTTGGTGTCTTTCAAGGGCTTGGTCCTCGCACGACCCGCATCGGCGGGCCGGTGAGTTGGTGGGGGGAAGAATGGCGACGGGGGTATCTGCGCCGAATTGTAGGGCAGCACTCGAAGTTCCGTCAACGATTCGTGGGTTTCGCGCGTCTCTGGTCTGTACGGTCAGGCGCAGTATCTTAGGCGCTCGAGCGTTGACGCACCAAGGCGTGCCGAAATGCTTTTAAACAATGCGCGGCGGTTCGTTGACAGTGTTTCGTCGCGGTGTCTAGAATCCTGAGTACTCATCAAGACGAGAACCTTTTCGCCTCTTGATCGTTTGAGGGACCTTTCAAGACTCCAAGACCAAGACAAGGACAAGAGCGAGGGGACAGATGGAACGAAAACTTTTTGCCGACTTAGTGGAATCGGACGCGGGGGGCCACAGACCCAAGCGCGGAATTTTCTTCACCGCGTCCCTTGTTCTGCACGTGGTCGCCCTCCTCGCGGTGATCATCGTTCCCCTTCTCCAGGCTGAACCTCTTCCCGAGCCCGCCGCCGCGGTCAGGGCGTTCTTCGTCGAGCCCGCGTCCGCCCCTCCTCCGCCGCCCCCCCCACC
This sequence comes from Vicinamibacteria bacterium, assembly GCA_031405615.1. Taxonomy (GTDB): domain Bacteria; phylum Acidobacteriota; class Vicinamibacteria; order Fen-336; family JAGNNV01; genus JAGNNV01. The sequence continues at coordinate 1,460 of JANNJB010000306.1, forward strand.
GCCCCCGGCTCCCAAATCCCAGGTCAAGGAAGCCCCAAAGCCGGTGCCCCAGGAGGCGAAGTTCGTGGCCCCCGTCGAAGTGCCGCAGGAAATCAAGCCCTCGGCCGGCATCGACCTCGGTGTTGAGGGCGGATCCGAAGGCGGTGTCGAAGGTGGTGTCGCAGGCGGCGTGGCCGGCGGCATCGTCGGCGGCCTGCCCGCCGAGCCCCCTGCTCCCGTTCAAGCGGTTCGCGTGGGCGGCAACATCAAAGAGCCGACCAAGACCAAGAACGTCGCCCCCGTGTATCCGGACATCGCCAAGCAGGCCCGCGTTCAGGGCATTGTCATTCTCGAATGCACGATCAGCCCCCAGGGCCGGGTGACGGATGTCAAGGTGCTGCGCGGCATTCCGCTGCTCGATCAGGCGGGTATCGACGCGGTCAAGCAGTGGCAGTACACTCCGACCCTCCTGAACGGCGTGCCGGTTCCGGTCATCATGACCGTCACGGTGAACTTCAGGCTCAACTAAAGACTTTTTACGCGAAAACCGACCTCTCACTAAACCGATCTTAGGAGTCTCAAAAAAATGCAATTCGATCTCGGGCATCTGTGGGCCACAATGGGCATCGTTGCGAAGGGCGTCGTCCTCACGCTCCTCATTATGTCTGTCTGGTCCATCGCGATCATGTTTGATCGGTGGAAGCTGTACACCGCCGCCAAGACCCAGTCGCGGAAGTACGCCGCGGACGTGGCTCGTCTCCTCAAGGCCGGAAAGCTGAAGGAAGCGGTCGACCTTTCGAGCTCCGCGGGCATGAAGTCTTCCCACCTCGCCAAGGTGTCACTCGCGGGTCTCCAGGAATGGCAGTTCCAGGGCGCCACGGGTGAAACCGACAAGGACGCCGCCCTCGAGGCCGCCAAGCGCGCCATGCAGCGGGCGACCGCGGTCAACCTGGCCGATCTGAAGAAGGGGCTTTCTTTCCTGGCCACTACCGGCGCCACGGCGCCGTTCGTCGGACTGCTCGGGACCACGGTCGGAATCATCAACGCCTTTGCCGGCATGGGCATGACGGGTTCGGGCGGCATTGGCGCGATCTCCGCCGGTATTTCCGAAGCCCTGATCACCACCGCGCTCGGACTCGTGGTGGCCATCGCGGCGGTTTGGGCCTACAACTACTTCTCGGGCCAGGTGGACGGCTTCACCGTCGAGATGGACAATTCCGGTTCTGAGTTGCTCGATTTCGTCAAGAAGAGCGCCTAGGCGAGTCTTTCAATCTGGACGCGCCCCTTAAGGCGCGTCCCTCTTCGAACCCTCTCTTACGGAGCCTGATACACCATGTCGATGTCAGTCGGCGGAAAAAAAGGCGGGCCGGTCGCGGACATCAACGTGACGCCCATGGCCGACATCATGATCGTGCTTCTGATCATCTTCATGGTGATCACGCCCCTGATCAACAAGGGCGTCGACGTCGAGCTGCCGAAGGCGGCTAACACGAAAGAGCGGAAGGACGAGCCCGATAACATCACGATCGGCTTCACCAGGGGTCTCACCATCTTCTTCAAAGGCGTGAAGCTCGAAGGTGGCACCGTGGAGCTCGCCGAGCGCTTGAAGAGTGCGCTCGAGGAGCGGGGGGACACCGACAAGGTGGCCTACTTGAAGGCCGACATCAACATCGAGTACGGCGAAGTGATGAAGATCATGGATGTTTGCCGCGAGGCGGGCATCGAAGAGATCGCGCTCGTTTCTGAACCCAAGGTGGAGGGTTAAAGAAAATGGCTCAGGCCAAGAAGAAGAAGCACGAACAGGCGCACTATGCGCCTGCTCCGGAGTCCGTTTCGGAAATCAATATCACGCCGCTGATCGATATTCTGCTTGTCCTTCTGATCATTTTCATGCTGGTCACCCCGACCGCGCAGAAGGGTGTCGACATCGCGCTCCCCCAGGATGCGAACACCAACCAGCCGCCGCCGCCCCCGGGACAGGTCATCGTCATGGAAGTGGCGGAGTCGGGCTCCATTTCGATCAACAAACTGCCGGTGGCGAGCCTCGATGAGCTTGATCAGAAGCTCAAGGACATCTTCCAGACCCGGAGCGACAAGACGCTCTTCGTCCGGGGCGATGCGAAGTCGCTCTACGGAAAGATCGTCGAGGCCATGGACATCGCGCGTGGCGCCGGCGTCGAGCGCGTCGGCATCATCTCGGATATGGCGGCCGCCGCACCGGCGCCCCCCCAGTAAGCCAACCGGCTCCGCGGGAGCCTAAAAACGAAAAGCCCGCCTTGGTTCAGGCGGGCTTTTTCTTTCCCGTGGGCGGGGTTTGGAGGCGAGCCCTCAGGCGGTGGCGAGAGCTCGATCGAAGCCCGGTATGGGCGAGGTCCCGGTTTCGATCGTCCAGGCCGAGTGATTGCGGAGAAGAGCGCGAACAAGCTCGGCATGAAGGGCGTGGCCCGCGCAGCGGGCGACCACCCGGCCGCGAACGCGGAAACCAATGAGAGCCAGGTCGCCCACGACGTCGAGCGCCTTGTGCCGCACGAACTCGTCCTGCATCCGAGGAGCGGAAAGGAAGCCAAGGTCGCCAATGACCACGGCGCTGTCGAGGGAACCGCCGAGGGCCAGGCCGCGTGAACGCATGGCTTCAACATCCTTCAGGAAACAGAACGTGCGCGCGGAGGACAGTTCGTTCCGGAAACTCTCTTCGGTCACGTCGAGAACCACACGCTGACGGCCCACGAGGGCGTGGTCGAACTCGATCGTGTAGTCGACCTCGTAGGAATCGGCGGGCTCGATCAGCACGAAGCGATCGTCGGAGGTCCCCACGCGCACCGCCTCCCGAACCACAAGGGTGCTCTGGTGCGCGGCCAGGTTCTTTATCCCGGCTTCGTCGATCAGATGGACAAACATCCGTGAGGACCCATCGAAGACCGGGACTTCCGGACCGTTCAGCTCGACCCGAACGTTGTCGACGCCGGTGGCGTAAAGCGCGGCCAGCAGATGCTCGACGGTCAGGATCTGCGCGCCTTCCCGACGAAGGGACATGGCGAGTTCCTGCTGGGCTACCCATTCAACCCGGGCCGGAACCTCACGGCCGTCGAGATCGGTCCGGACGAAGACGATTCCGGTGTTGGCCGGGGCGGGAAGCAGGCGAAGCGAAACCAGTTTGCCGGAATGGAGCCCGACTCCTTGGGTTTCGACGTTTCTCTGAAGGGTGCGTTGGCGCACGGGTACTCTTGGCTCTGCAATTGCTGTTCCCATAGGCGGCCGCGCCAGGTGATGATTATAAATGCCTGATTCTTAAAGCCTTGGATCGATCGCGGATCGTGGCCTGTGTGGTGATTCATCCACTCTTCTGGGTCTTTGGAGTGTCCCTTGAGCCACGCCGGCGTTCTATGGGACACAGGGTGCCCTGAATCGGTCGGTGTGATACATTCACGGGTCCGGCGGGTTCCTTCAGGCGTCCCGGAACCCTCGGGTTTTCATCGGTTTCATGGGGCGCTCGTTTCTAGGAAAGAGATCGTAGAAATATGTCGAAGAAGCCCCTTGCCGACGACCGCCGAAGAGAACTGGCCACCGAAGCGTTTGCAAAAATCGTACGCGCCGCCTTCAAGGGGGAAAGCGACAGAGCACGCGAATCCCTCGCCGTCATCGAATCGCAGTACGCGGAGGAAATCGACATACTCGATCGGGCCCGCCGATTCGCCGCGATCAACCTGCCCAAGGAGGCGGCTCGCAACGGAAAACCCAAGGGTGCGGCCGAACTTCTCCTGGCCGGCATCGTCGCGTTGAATGCCGGCGACCTGGACGCCGCGGAGCAAAACATTCAGGCGGTGCTGGCCGAAGAATCGAAGAGCGCGGACGGCCACTACGTGATGGCGGTTGTTCACGCGAGACGCGAAAAGGCCGATGAGGCCCTGGCGTCGCTCAAGCAGGCCTGTGCGCTTTCCGCGGAGCGCCGGTCACAAGCACCCCTCGACGCGGAGTTCGCGTCTCTCGTTGGAAATCCGGCGTTCGAGGCGCTAACAGCGGCCTGAGCCACGGGCGCTTCAAAACCCTTCCCGTTCCTTCGACCATGACTTCGTCCGTAAGCGCGATTGTCCTGGCCGCCGGAAAGGGGACCCGGATGAACTCCCCCCTTGCCAAAGTGCTGCACGTGGCGGCGGGGCGCCCCCTCCTCGACTATGTGCTGGACTGCTGCCGCGAGCTCGAGGCACGCACGGTTGTGGTGGTCGGGCATCAGGCGGATGCGGTAAGGGCGGCCCTGGCCGGAGCAGCGGATCTTTCTTTCGTCACCCAGGAACCCCAGCTCGGCACCGGCCACGCCGCGCAGATAGCGCTCGAAACCGTGCCCGCGGTGGCCGAAGAGTCTGTTCTGGTCCTCGCCGGAGACGTTCCCCTCCTGCGCGCGCAGACCCTTGTGGACCTTTGTGCGCTTCGCGAGAAGACGGGTGCGGCGGCCGCTCTGGTTTCGTTTCGAACATCGACCCCGGGTTCGTACGGTCGGATCGTGCGGGACGCGTCGGGCCGGGTTTCGCGCATCGTCGAGGCGAGAGACGCGACCGCGGACGAGCGCGCGATTGACGAGGTGAATGCCAGCCTCTACGTATTCGACGGCCATCGTTTGCGGGAAACGATCCAAAAGCTCCGATCCGACAATGCGCAGGGGGAGTTCTATCTCACCGACGTCATCGGCCTCCTCGTCTCGGCGGGTGATCGTGTCGATTCACTCACGATCGAGGATCCCCTTGAAGCGGCGGGCGTCAATACCATGGCGGAACTCGCGGCGATCGAACGTGAACTCTACGCCCGGCGCGCGGCCTCGTGGATCCGATCGGGCGTCTTCATCGAGCGACCCGACACGGTCTTGATCGGACCTGACGTTGTGATCGAACGAGGCGCCCATCTGCGCGCCTTCACCATCCTCGAGGGACAAACCACGGTGGTTGCGGGCGCTTCGATCGGGCCTTTTTGTCGGATCGAGAATTCAAAGATCGGCGCTCGGGCAACCATTCTCGATTCTTGTCTGGTGCGGAACTCGACCATCGGCGAGGGGGCTTCGGTCGGACCCTTCGCGCACATCCGCCCCGACTCGGTGGTTGGCGAGAACGCGAAGGTAGGCAATTTCGTCGAGCTCAAGAAGACCTCTTTGGGACGAGGCTCGAAGGCCCCGCATCTCTCGTATCTGGGGGACGCCACGATCGGAGATGGGGTGAACATCGGTGCGGGAACCATCACCTGCAACTACGACGGTGTGACGAAGAGCCCCACGACCATCGACGACGGCGCGTTCCTGGGGAGCAACGCGATACTCGTCGCCCCGGTTCGTGTGGGCCGGGGGGCTTACGTCGCCGCGGGCAGCGTCATCACCAAAGAGGTCCCGGACGACGCCCTGGGCGTTGGTCGCGCGCGCCAGGAAAACAAGCCCGGCTGGGCGATCCGTCGTCGCCAGAAGCGGTAGGGGAGCAAAATCCATGTGCGGCATCGTTGGCTACGTCGGCTCGAGAAACTCAGCCCCCATCCTCGTCGAAGGCTTGAGAAAGCTTGAGTACCGCGGCTACGACTCCGCCGGCGTGGCTGTAATCTCAAACGGGCGAATCGAACGCCGACGGGCGGCGGGAAAGCTCCGAAACCTCGAGGGTGTTCTAGAGGGGTTCCCCCTCGCCGGCCCCATCGGCATCGGGCACACACGCTGGGCTACCCATGGCCGGCCGAGCGAAGAAAACGCCCATCCGCATTCGGACGCTTCGGGTCGGCTGGTCGTCGTGCACAACGGGATCATCGAAAACTACCTCGAGCTCAAGGAGCGCCTGATCGGAGAAGGGGTTCGTTTCGAGACGGAAACCGACACCGAGGTTGTGGCTCATCTGGTGGCCTCCTACTACGACGGTTCTTTGGAGCGGGCCGTGGCTCGCGCCACCGGAGATCTCAAGGGCATCTATTCCCTGGTCTTCATGCACAACAATGAACCGGACCGGCTGGTGGCGACCAGGCTCGGGCCGCCCCTCGTGATCGGACTGGGCGACGGCGAACACTTCTTCGCTTCGGACGTCCAGGCCCTGCTGGCGCACACGCGGCGCTTCGTGTATCTGCCTGAAAAGGCGGTAGCGGTCATCGAGGCGAGTTCGATGAAGATCGTCGACGCCCAGGGGAAGGCCGTGCCTTTCAAAGAAGAGACGATCTCGTGGGATCCCGTTCAAGCGGAAAAGGGCGGGTTCCGCCATTTCATGCTCAAGGAGATCCACGAGCAGCCTCGCGCCGTAAGGGACACCCTGCTCGGCCGGATGAGCCTGGATTCGGGCGACGTCCGCCTCGACGAGATGGGTGAAGCGGCCATCGAGGCCATCGAAAAGGCGGAGCGAGTCCAGTTCCTCGCGTGCGGGACGAGCTGGCACGCCGGTCTGATCGGTCAGTTCTTCATGGAACAACTCGCGGGGGTTCCGGCGAGCACGGACTACGCGAGCGAGTTCCGTTATCGCGACCCCGTGGTTTCAAAGGGCACTCTGGCGGTGGCGATCAGCCAGAGCGGCGAGACCGCGGACACCCTCGCGGCGATGCGGGAGGCGCGCTCGCGGGGAGCCTCGGTGCTCGCCATCACGAACGTGGCCGGATCCCAGGTCACGCGTGAAGCCGACGGATTTCTCCTCACCCATGCGGGACCGGAGATCGGTGTCGCTTCGACCAAGGCGTTCACCTCACAAGTCGCCGCCATCGCCCTGCTCGCGATCTTCCTCGGCCGACGCAGGGGGGCTCTGTCCGCGGCCGCGGGCAGGAATCTCCTGGCCTCGCTCGCGCGAGTGCCGCAATTGATGGACCACGCGCTGTCGTGCGCGGCGCACGTCGAGGAAATTTCCAGGGGCCTCTTCAAGGCCGCCGACTTTCTCTTTCTCGGACGCGGGGTGCAGTATCCGATCGCCCTCGAGGGGGCTCTCAAGCTGAAGGAGATCTCCTACATCCACGCCGAAGGTTATCCGGCCGGAGAGATGAAGCACGGCCCGATCGCCCTCATCGACGAGTCTCTCCCCGTCGTCGCCCTGATTCCGCGCGGCCGTGGCTACGAGAAGATCCTCTCGAACGTGCAGGAGGTGAAGGCGCGGGGCGGCCGGGTCCTGGCCGTCATTAACAGCGGCGACGACCATGTCCGAAGAATCCTCGGCCCGGAGGATCTGGTCATCGAAGTCCCGGGCGTGGTGGTGGAGGTGCTCGGCATCACCGAGATTTTCTCTCCCTTCGTCACCGTGATTCCCCTCCAGCTGCTCGCCTACCACGTCGCGTTGCGGGCCGGGCGCGATGTGGATCAGCCGCGCAACCTCGCGAAATCCGTCACCGTCGAGTAGGCCGAAGCCCTCTTCTTGAGTTCCTTCCCGCTCAGCGCCGAGCAGACGGCGGCCGTACGCGCCGCGCACGGCCCTGCCCTCATCCTGGCCGGGGCGGGCAGCGGCAAGACGCGTGTGATCACCGAGCGCGTGTCTTTCCTTGTTTCCGAGCTCGGGGTCGATCCGCGGGAGATCCTCGCGGTGACGTTCACCAACAAGGCCGCGGACGAGATGCGTCGCCGCATCGAAGAGCGTGTGGGGCCCCGGGCCAAGGCGGCCTGGATCATGACCTTTCACGCGCTGTGCGTGCGAGTCCTAAGACGCCATCCCGAGGACGCCGACCTCTCGCGGGACTTCGTGATCTACGACCAGGACGAATCGTTGTCGCTGGTCAAGCGGGCGATCGCCTCCCTTGGACTTTCGGACAAGACCTATTCGCCGCGGCGCGTTTTGTCGCTCCTCTCCATGCAGAAGAACGGCCGGGCCTATTCCGAGGCCGATGTGCGCGACTACCGTATCGAGGTCCTCAACGAGCTGGCCGGCCGGTACGCCGCGGGCCTGCGCTCCGCCAGGGCCGTCGACTTCGACGACCTGCTCGCCTTCACCGCGCGGCTGCTGGAGGAAAGCGATGTTCTGGAGCGGGACGCCCAGCTCGCGTTCCGCCACATCCTCGTCGATGAATACCAGGACACGAACCGCCTGCAGTACCGCATCGTCCGCGCCCTGGCTTCGATGCACAAGAACATCACCGTGGTCGGTGATGAGGATCAGTCGATCTACTCCTGGCGGGGCGCCGACATCCGCAACATCCTGGAGTTCGAGCGCGACTTCCCCGGCGCCTCCATCCTGAGGCTCGAGGAAAACTATCGCTCCACGCAGGCCATTCTCGATGCCGCGGCGGGGCTCGTGGTGCGGAATGAGAACCGGATCGGCAAGACGTTGCGGGCGATGCGCCCGGGCGGCCGTCAGGTGGAGAACCTGGTCGCGCGCGACGAGTATGAGGAGGCGCTCAAGGTCGCCACGGACATTCAGAGAAATGGGGAGGGTCTGCGGATCGCCTGCCTCTACCGTATGAACGCGCAGAGCCGGGCGCTCGAAGAAGCCCTGGCGGGGGCGCGGATCCGCTATCAGATCGTGGGGGCGGTGGGGTTCTATACCCGACGGGAAATCCGGGACATCTTGTCGTACCTGCGGCTGACCCTGAACCCCGACGACGACTCGGCGTTCCGGCGGGTGGTCAATGTGCCCCCGCGCGGGGTCGGAGAACAAACACTCGCGGCCATAACTCTGGCTGCGCAGCGCTGCGCCGGTTCCTTGTGGGCGGGGCTCAAGGACGTCCTCTCTTCCGAGGGACTCCCCGCCCGTACTCGCGCGGCGCTCCTGAGATTTGTCTCGCTGATCGGAGAACTGACCGATCTACAGTCGTCCCTCGGCCCGGGTGCGCTCGTCGAAACCGTGATCGAGAGGACCGGTTACGAGGAGTTGATCGACCAGGAACCATCGCCGGTGAGAGAGGATCGCCTTCAGAACCTGAAAGAGCTCCGGACCGCGGCCACGGATTTCGAGGAACGTGATGGCCTGGGCCTGCGCGAGTTCCTGGACCGTACTTTCCTGCTCGCCGACGCCGACTCGATCCGCGACGACGCCCCGGTCCTTTTGATGACGCTTCACGCAGCCAAGGGGCTCGAGTTCGATACCGTCTTCATGGTGGGGATGGAGGAAGGCCTGATCCCTCACCTGCGCGCGGTTCAAGATCCCGGGCAGATGGAGGAGGAGCGGCGCCTGTGCTATGTCGGCATGACGCGGGCGAAGAACCGGCTCGTCCTGACCCGGGCGCGCGAACGCTCGTATTTTGGAGACCGACGCGTCACACTGCCGAGTCGTTTCCTTTCCGAGATCCCCGAGGAGTGCTTCGATGGCCCGGGCCCGAGCGCCCGGGCGGCCCGCGCTAAAGCAGCTTTCGAGCCGGGACGGGAACTCCCCCCGCCCCCGACCGCCCGTTTCCGCGCCGGACAAAGCGTGGTTCACGACCGCTTCGGGTATGGAACCGTCCTTCGCGTCGAAGGGTCGGGCGACGACGCGAAGCTGACGGTTTCCTTCCCGGGCCGCGGCGCCACGCGCCTCCTTGCGAAGTTCGCTGGCCTGAAGCTGGCCTGACCGCCGTACCGACCCCTACAGGGGCCCCTACTGGGGCGTGATCGACTGAATGAGCCAGCGGCTCATGACTTTCGCGGTCTGACCGGCCGGCGCGACGTCGTATTTACGGAGCTGTATGGCGTACGTCTTCACATCGCCGCCGGTTTCGACTTCGACCGTCGCGGTTTTGATGATCAGATCGCCCACGAGGGAGTCCGCCTCACCCGCCTGACCGGTGGACATGGTCACGAGGCGCTTCTCCCGCTCGTAGGCCTGCTTGGCCTCGGCGGCTTTCGTTTTGAGTTCCTTGTCCGCATCGTTGAATCGCTTCCAGTCCTCGGCGGTCTTCTGGAGGTTCTTGGGAACGGCGCCGCCGCTCTCCACCAGGGGCTTCACCTTGTCGACCTCGAGCGGATGGGCGTTGAAATAGGCGCCCGCGTCCTTCTTGTTCTGGGCGGCGGCTTCGTCGGCGGCCTTGAGCGCGGACGCGAGTGACCCCAGCGGAGCCGGTGTGCGCTGTTCGTCGCCGACGTTCTTGACCTTCCAGCTCTTCACTTCCTG
>JANNJB010000307.1:0-2771 GCA_031405615.1 Vicinamibacteria bacterium
CGGCTGAAAGCTGTGCGTAGTACTTCGACCTGAACGCGAGAACGGTTGCGAGGACGCCGACCATCCCTGCCACCAATGGGAACCGGACAGTCGGACGCCGGGGGGGCTCTAGCAGCCCGCGACCTACTCCTTCTTCTTCTCGTGCTCGCTGTCGGTCAGGAGCGGCATCGATGACCCCAGCGACGGGGCGATGAGACCGGTCTTCACGTAGGTCATCAGCTTGTCGCGGGTGTCGGTGATGTCGAGGTTCCGCATGGTCAGCTGACCGATCCGGTCCTGGGGCGAGAAGACGCTCTCGCCCTTCTCCATGGTGAGCCGCTCCGGCTTGTACGTGAGATTCGGGCTCTCGGTGTTGAGGATCGAGTAGTCGTTGCCGCGCCGGAGCTGAACCGTCACTTCGCCCGTCACCACGCGCGCTACCCATCGCTGCGCCGCTTCGCGCAGCATCAGCGCCTGCGAGTCGAACCAGCGCCCCTGATACAGAAGCCGGCCCAGACGCCGCCCGCTTTCGCGATACTGCTCGATCGTGTCTTCGTTGTGGATGCCGGTGATCAGGCGCTCGTAACCGATGAAGAAGAGAGCCATGCCGGGCGCTTCGTAGATGCCGCGGCTCTTCGCTTCGATGATCCGGTTCTCGATCTGATCCGACATGCCGAGACCGTGGCGGCCGCCGATCGCGTTCGCCGCGAGCATCAGCTCCACCTGATCGTCGTAGGTCTTACCGTTCAGGGCGACGGGCCGTCCTTCTTCGAAGCGAATCGAAACCGTCTCGGCCTTGACCTCGACATCTTCACGCCATGAAGCGACACCCATGATCGGCTGCACGATCAGGATGCCCTTGTTCAGGAACTCGAGGTCCTTCGCTTCGTGGGTGGCGCCAAGGATGTTGGAGTCGGTTGAATAAGCCTTCTCGGTACTCATGTGATAGGCGAAGCCCGCCTTGCTCATGTACGCAGACATCTCCTTGCGGCCGCCGAGTTCGTCAATGAACTGCTGATCGAGCCACGGCTTGTAGACGCGGAGGTTCGGATTCGCGAGCAGGCCGTAGCGGTAGAAGCGCTCGATATCGTTGCCCTTGAAGGTGCTGCCGTCGCCCCAGATATGGACGTCATCCTCCTTCATCGACACCACCAGCATCGTGCCGGTAACCGCGCGGCCGAGCGGCGTGGTGTTGAAGTAAGGAACGCCCGCGGTGGTGATGTGGAAGGCTCCGCTCTGGAGAGCCGCGATGCCTTCGGCGACCATCTGGGAGCGGCAATCGATGAGACGCGCTTTCTCGGCCCCATAAAGCATGGCCTTGCGCGGGATCTCGTCGTAGTCCGTCTCGTCAGGCTGACCGAGATTCGCGGTGTAGGCGTAGGGAATGGCGCCCTTGGCGCGCATCCAGTGCAGGGCAGCGCTCGTGTCGAGGCCGCCCGAAAACGCGATGCCGACTTTCTGGCCGGCCGGGAGTTTCTGGAGAATTGTCGTCATGGTCTTTCGGTTCTTTGGAAGTCTACTTGTGCGAGGTCTGATGGCTGTCCCTTGGGCAACTAGACTGCCTTCCTTCAAGACCTTCAGGAGACCTTCCTTGTTTATTACCTTCCTCCCGATCCACCGCGTCGCTTCTCGCATCACCACTCTCGCGGGAATCGTTCTGCTCGCGACAACCTCGGCCACGGCACTGCAGGCGAAGTCGTCGAGCGCCGTCTCTCCCGCCGCCGCGTACGACCGTGTGATGAAGGACGCCTATCCGGCGGACAAGCCAGGCGCCGCGGTGATCGTGGTGAAGGACGGCAAGACAGTCTTCCGCAAAGCCTACGGAATGGCCAATCTCGAACTCGGCGTGCCCCTGCAGCCGGACATGGTGTTCCGCCTGGGCTCGATCACGAAGCAGTTCACCGCCACCGCGATTCTGCTGCTGGCTGAAGAAGGCAAGCTGAATGTTCAGGACCGGATCGAAAAGCATCTGCCCGGGTATCCCACCCACGGCCACACGATCACCATCGAACATCTGCTGACTCACACTTCCGGGATTCAGAGCTATACCGGCATGCCGGGCTGGATGAGGGACAAGATCATGGCTCCCATGAAGCCGGAGGAGATCATCGAGGGCTTCAAGAAAGAGCCGATGAACTTCGCACCGGGCGAGAGATGGGCCTACAACAACTCGGGCTACATCCTGCTCGGCGCGATCATCGAGAAGGTGTCGGGAAAGAGTTATGAGGCGTTCGTGAAGGAGAGGATCTTCGATCCACTAGGAATGACGTCCTCGTACTACGACAACTCGGAGCCCATCATCAAGAAGCGGGCCGCGGGCTACACCGGTGACGCAAAGGAGCCGCGAAACGCGCGCTATCTCAGCATGACCCAGCCCTACGCCGCCGGCTCTCTGGCTTCGACGGTGGACGACCTGGCGCGATGGGACCAGGCCCTGGTCACGGGGAAGATCCTGAAACCCGAGTCGCTCGCCATGGCGTGGAAGCCCTATGTGCTCAAAGGCGGCGAGCCCACGACCTACGGCTACGGCTGGGGACCGGCGAAACTCCGCGGTCGCAAGTCGATCGCTCACGGTGGCGGCATCTTCGGCTTCTCAACCTTCGCCTTGACCCTGCCCGACGACAAGGTATACGTGGCTGTCCTGTGCAACTCCGACGCGCCGGCCACCAACCCGGAATTCGTCGCCCGGAAACTGGCCGCGGCGGCCGTGGGCAACCCGTTCCCTGAATGGACCGAAGTGAAGGTCGACAACGTGATTCTCGAGCGATACGCGGGCGTCTATCGGATCGATG
>JANNJB010000308.1:0-3992 GCA_031405615.1 Vicinamibacteria bacterium
TGGCGCGGAGCGCGGGTGCCAGACCGAACACGAATGTCGTGAGGGCGCCCGCGGCCGCGGTGAAGGCCAGGATCGTGAGATCGGGTGAGAGGTCGAGGGTCATCGGCCGGTCACCGCGGCCCATCATGCCGACCATGAAGCGGCTGCCCGCGAAAGCGAGCGCGAAGCCAAGAGCCGTCCCGAGGCCCGCGAGAAGCGCGCTCTCGGTCAGGAGCTGTCGGATCAGGCGCGATCGATTTGTTCCAAGCGAAAGCCGGATCGCGATCTCCTTCTGACGAACCGCGGCACGGGCCAGGAGGAGATTCGCCACATTGGCGCAGGCGATGAGCGCCACCACGAACACGACCGCCATCATGATGGTGAGCGGTGTGTCCAGCTCGCGGCGGATCTGGTCGATGCCCTGGCCGCCGGGCGTGAGTTCGACCGAGGGGATCACCGGAGGCGTCCCGGTGACCGTGATCCCGTCCATCACCATCTGCTTGAAGACGGTCTCGACATTCGCCTGCGCCGCGCTCGCCTCGAGCCTAGGTTTGAGGCGGCCCATGATCGGCACCCACCAGAAGTCGTTCTGGGCGAAGGCCGCGCCCTCGCGAACGCGCTCCGGGGCGATCAGTCGGATCGTCTCGAGCGGCATCCACATGTCGTCCGCGTTGCCGGGATTGATTCCGGTGAAACGTGCGGGGGTGACGCCGACGACGGAGACGGGCTTTCCGTTGACGAACATCGACTTCCCGAGAATCGCGGGGTCGCCGCCGAACCGGCGCTGCCAGTATCCATGGCTGATGACGGCCACGGCTTCCGCGTTGGGCTTGTCGTCTTCTATTCCGATTCCGCGACCCTTCGCGAGAGGAAGGCCGAGTGTGTCGAAGGCGCCGCCGGTGACAAGCTGGAGCTGCGCGACGCCGGGCTGCGCGTCTGCGGCGACGCTCACCCGACCCATGTTCACGAAGCCGAAGACCGAAGAGAAGACTTGATTGCGGTCGCGGATCGCCTGGAAGGCAGGGTACGAGAATGACGTGCCTGTCTGCCTTCCCCCTTCGCTCCTCGTCGACCCCCAGGTCGACCGGGCGGGTGTGGGAATGCGGTCGGGCGCCGACCACCGCAGGATGACGAGCTGCGCCGGGTCGGCCACGGGTAACATCTTCAATCGGACCGCGTTGATGAGGGTGAAGATCGTGGTGTTGGCTCCGATCCCGAGAGCCAGAGAGAGCGCCGCGACGGCGGTGAAGCCCGGGCTTTTGGCGAGCATTCGTCCGCCAAATTGAACATCCCGCGCGAGACCGTCGAACATGCAGACCTCCAGTTAGCCGAATAGACGACCTCGGCCGAGCGCAGGTTCGCCAGAAATATCCTCGGCGTCAAATCCCGAGGGTGTAGATTGCCGGTCCATTCAGGATCGGAGGCAGCACGATGACCGAGACGACCATTCACCGACCAACGGACGACGAGTATCTCGCTATCCACGGTCGCTACATCGCTTTGGTGCCCGAGGGCGATATCCGCGCGATCCTCGCGAAGCAGAGTGAGTCGACGATCAACCTACTGCGCGGCCTTTCTGAATCGCAGGGCGGCTACCGATACGCGCCGGGAAAGTGGAGCATCAAGGAACTGGTGGCGCATCTGAGCGACGCGGAAAGGATCTTCGCCATCCGGGCCCTGCGTTTCGCGCGGGCCGACGAAACGCCGCTGCCCGGGTTCGAGGAGAACGACTACGTGGAGAACGGTTCGTTCGATGCTTTCTCCCTCGCGGACCTCGTGAGCGGCCTCGATAACGTGCGTCGATCCACGGTCTCGCTGTTCAAACTGATGTCCACTGAGGCTTCCAAGCGGCGCGGCAAGGCGAACAACGCGGAGATCAGCGTTCGCGCGCTCGCCTATGTCATTGCCGGCCACGAACTCCACCATCTGAATGTCCTGCGCACACGGTACCTCGAGGGCATCCAAGCGAGCTGACGGGCCCGCAAGCGAAGCGGATGGCCGTCATTGCGACCCGGCCGTCGGTTGGCGGCCGGCGAAGCAATCTCTCGAGAGATTGCTTCATTCGATCCCGGAACTTCGGCTCATTCGCAATGACGGTTCGGCGAGCAGGAGTGGTCGCTGCTCGCGAGATCGCGCCCATCTCGCGGAATCGAAACGATTTTCGCGCTAGGCCCCGGCTTCCGCCGGGGTGACGTGGGTGTCCAATTGGCTTGGTAGTGCGCAGGAACGTTGATAGATATGACCTAAACACACTCATATTCGGCGTACAATTGACAGCGCAAGACTGAGATATGGCGGATTTCTACTCGATCCTCGGAATAGACCGGCGTTTCTCGCCGGCGAAACTCCGACGCGCTTATCAGCGCCGCGCGCGTGAGTTCCATCCGGATCTCCATCCGGGGAGCGCTGAGGCTGCTTCGATGTTCGCCCTCGTTGCCCAGGCTTTCGAGGTCCTCTCTGATCCGGAGCGGCGGAGTGCTTATGACCGGGGTGTGGTCGAAGGCAAGACGCTTCGCGAAAAGCCGCCTCTCGCTTTCGAAGGATTCGACTTCGCGGGCGACGGCTCGGGTCGCCAGGGTTTCCGCGAACTTTTCGAATCCGCGATCGAACCCGAAGGCGAATCGCCGCAACGCGGGGAAGACCTCGAGGTCACCCTGCGCATCTCCTTCGACGAAGCGTTCCGCGGCGCGCATCGACGACTTTCCGTCACGCGTCTGTCGCCGTGTGGAACCTGCGACGGCTCCGGCCATGTCGCGCGCGCGGCCGAGGCCTGCGCGGCCTGCGGTGGTGAGGGCTCGATTCGCGTGCGTCGCGGACACCTCGTTTTTCGCGCGCGTTGCCGTGACTGCGACGGCGCCGGTCAGCTCGTCCACGGCCCGTGCCCCGTGTGCGCCGGAGAGTCGCGCGTGCACGAGACCGAGTGGATGGACATCGACGTGCCGCCCGGCATCGAGCACGGAACCAGGCTTCGCCTGCCCTCGGCCGGAAACGCGGGCCGTCGTGGCGGAGCGCCCGGCGACTTCGTGGTGCACGTCGAGGTCGAGCCGCATCCTCTCTATCGACGCGCCGGCCACGATCTGTACGTTGACGCTCCGGTTTCGATCTTCGACGCCGCGGTGGGCGGCCACGTCTCCGTGAAGACACCGGACGGCGACGTGCCCATCGAGATTCCCGCGGGTACTCACGGGGCCCAGCGTTTCCGGCTTCGCAAACGGGGCATGCCCCACTTCGGAGACCCGGGTTCACGCGGAGACCTCTGGGCCGAGGTGAAGCTCGTGGTTCCAGCGGTCACCGATGCCCGCTCGAAGGCCCTCCTCGCGGAAGTGGCGCAGCGCGTTGCCGACGCGGATTCCGCGGAAAACCAAGAGCAGTAGCTCCAAAAGGAAACCACCATGCCCCGAGGACGACGTCCCACCAGGCCGCCCGGCGCTTCACCTGGACAGCGGTTCTACATGATCAGCACCCTGGCCCAGAGCTACGGCATCCACCAGCAGACCCTGCGGATGTACGAGCGCGAAGGCCTGCTCAAGCCCTCGCGCAGCGAAGGCAACACGCGCCTGTATACCGACGAGGACATGAAGCGTCTGGAGATGATCCTTTCCCTCTCCCGCGATCTCGGGGTGAACCTCGCCGGCATCGACGTCATTCTGAAGCTACGCGGTCAGATCGAGCAGATGCAGAAGGAGATGAACGAGTTCGTCTCGTGGGTGCGCGAGGAGATGAAGCAGGGCGCGCGGGAAGGCTTCGCGGAAAGACTCGAACAGGCCCTGGTCCGCCTGCCCCCGCAGGCGATTGTCCGCGTCGAGAAGCAGTCTTCTTGAGGCGGGGGGCCGCAAAGCCAGGACGGACCTCCTGCTCAGCCCCCCGCACCCCCGTCGCTGCGGCGGGAGTGAATCCCGCCTCCGCTTCTTGATGCGGGGGGCCGCAAAGGCAGGACGGACCTCCTGCTTAGCCCCCCGGCACCCCCGTCGCTGCGGCGGGAGTGAATCCCGCCTCCGCTTCACCCGCATCGA
>JANNJB010000309.1:0-2739 GCA_031405615.1 Vicinamibacteria bacterium
TGGGCGGTGTGCCACGAAGCTCATCGATCGTCTGGCGGGCGATGTCGATGGCAATGCCCGGCTCCGGCGGAGTTGATGGGCGGACCGCGGACCACCGGCCCGATCCTCGACCCTCCCCCACCCGCCGACTCAGGCGAGATTCCGGCGGGGCTGCCGAAAGAACTTCTCGACGATCTCGCTCAGGTCGCAGCGCCACCTGTCTCCGCGCGTCCCGTGGTGCCGAGGATTCCTCATGACACGGTCGAAATCGCGCCGCTGCTCGTCGGGGAGATCCCGCGCCCCAGGCCTTCTGCCGCCCCGCCCGAAAGCACTGGATTCGGCGCGATGCTGCGCGATGCCGCGTTGCGCGTGGACGAAGATGAACTCGGGCCGGTTCCGGAGCTGCCCGGGGCGCCACTGCCGCCCTTGCCCGTAGACGTTACGAACGGGTCGGGAAGCGCCACATCGAGGAGCCTCGCTGGAATCGAGGCGGCGCCGCCGCCCTTCTCTCTTCAGGGGCCCGTCTCGACCATTCTGCCTCCGAGCGGACGGCCGCTCCTCGACGACCCGACGCGCACCGGCGAGATCGATCGTCCGGATTTCCTGAGGCAGCCGGCTCCGGTCGAGAGCGAACGGGAAGTCACGGGCGTGAACACCGGCGAGATCGACCGAAGTCTCTTCATGCGGCCGGGCCCGCCCGCCGACATCACGACCTCCGAAACCACACGGCCATTGCTCGCGGCCCTCATCGCCCAACAGGAAGCGCCCCTGGCCCCGGCTTCCCCCGCTTCCGATGCCGACGCCCGGGCCACCGGTCCTTTTTCGGCGCTCGTCGCGCGCCTTCCTCCGCCTCCCGACCTGAGCGATCTGGCCGAGGCCCCGACCACCGCGGCTCCCGCCCCCGCCCCTGCGCCCCCATCCCATGAGGCTCCCTTGAACGAATCCGGCCCCATCGTCGTGGAGGCGCCGTCGCTTCCAAGCGTTACGCCTGTCAACTTCATCCAGAGTTCGATCAACCTCGACCCCACCGTCGTCCGCGAGATCTACCGGATCATGTACATGTCGCGGCGGATCGACGACAAGGAGATAGCGCTCAAGCGTCAGAACAAGATCTATTTCCAGATCAGCGGCGCCGGGCACGAAGCCATCCTGGTGGCGGCGGGCATGGCCCTGCGCCCGGGCTACGACTGGTTCTACCCCTACTACCGCGATCGCGCTTTGATGTTGACGCTCGGCATGACGCCCACCGAGATGCTCATGGGTTCGGTCGGCGCCAAGGACGATCCCAACTCCGGCGGACGCCAGATGCCGTCGCACTGGGGCCACAAGGGCCTGAACGTGGTGAGCCAGTCTTCGCCCGTGGGCACGCAGTTCCTCCAGGCCGTGGGTTGTGCCGAGGCCGGGATCTTCCTGGAGAAGACCGGAGCCGCCCCGACCTTCAAGAAAGACGAAGTTGTTTTCGTCAGCACGGGCGACGGCACCACGTCCGAAGGTGAGTTCTGGGAAAGCCTCAACACCGCCTGCAACTTGAAACTGCCGGTCGTGTACCTCGTCGAGGACAACGGCTACGCGATCTCCGTGCCCATCGAGGTCCAGACCGCCGGAGGCAGCATCAGCAAGCTGGTGCGGTCGTTCCCTGACCTGCTCGTCCTCGAAGTCGATGGCTGCGATCCGATCGCGAGCCTTCAGACCATGGGCGAGGCGGTCCGCTACTGCCGCATGCGCAAGGGCCCGGCGCTCATCCACGCGAAGGTGATCCGTCCCTATTCGCATTCGCTCTCCGACGACGAGAGCCTGTATCGACCATCGACCGAACGCGAAGCCGACGCCGCCCGCGATCCGCTCACCTCCTTTCCCGCTCGCGCCATGGCCGCCGACCTTCTCACCGCGGCCGAACTGACCGCCGTCCGCGAGGAGGTCGACCGCGAAATCGAAGAGGCCACCGACCGCGCTCTCGCCGCGCCCACACCCCAGGCCGAGAGTGCGTTGTGGTGGGTCTACTCGTCGATCGATCCCACCTCGCGCGAGTTCGATGTGGCTCCCGAATACGGCGCGGCGCCGAACCCCAACAAGACCATGGTCGACCTGCTCAACGCGACGTACGTCGACGAGATGGCGCGCGACCCGAAGATCGTGGTCTTCGGCGAGGACGTGGCGGATTGCTCGCGCGAGGAGAACCTCGACAAGGTGAAGGGCAAGGGCGGCGTCTTCAAAGTCACCCACAACCTTCAGCGCAAGTACGGATCCGACCGCGTCTTCAACTCTCCTCTCGCCGAGGCGAACATCGTCGGTCGCGCCATCGGCATGGCCACCCGCGGCCTCAAGCCGGTGGTGGAGATCCAGTTCTTCGACTACATCTGGCCCGCCTACCATCAGATCCGCAACGAACTGGCGCTCATGCGCTGGCGTTCGTCGGGCCAGTTCAAGTGCCCGGTGGTCATCCGGGTCACCTACGGCGGCTATCTGCAGGGCGGGGCGGTTTATCACTCCCAGTGTGGCGAAGTGCTCTTCACCCACATCCCCGGGCTTCGCGTGGTGATCCCGAGCAACGCCGAAGACGCCAACGGTCTGCTGCGCACCGCGATCCGCAGCGACGATCCCGTGATCTTCCTCGAGCACAAACATCTCTACCGACAGACCTACAACAAGGGCTCCTATCCGGGCCCGAATCACATGATCCCGTTCGGGAAAGCCCGGGTCGTCCGCGAAGGGGAGCACGCGACCATCGTGACCTTCGGCGCCCTGGTTCAGCGGTCGATC
>JANNJB010000310.1:0-3626 GCA_031405615.1 Vicinamibacteria bacterium
GCCTCTCCCAGCTCGAAGAGGGCTACGGCATCACCATTCAGCCGCTCGAAAAGCTGGTGCGGACGGTCTACGCCGACGACCCCGCCGAGTGCTTCCTGCCGCATGGCAAGGGTTTGCGCGAGACCGTGGTGAGGGCGCGGATGCAGAAGGCGGCCGCGGTGATGCAGTTCAAACTCGAGGGGCAGATGATCGCCCGCCATCCCGAGTGGGCGCTCGATCACCGCCGCCTGCTTCGGACGATCGACCTCGAGGCGGGAACGATTGTCATCGATGGGGTCATCCACGTTCTGCGCGACCGTCATTTTCCGACCCTCGATCCCCAGGACCCCGAAGCGCTCTCGGCCGACGAGCAGCTATGCCTCGACCGGATGCGTATGTCCTTCCTCTCGAGCCGCCTGCTTTGGGATCACGCGCGCTTCCTCGTCTCTCGTGGGTCGAGCTGGTTGAAGCGGGACAACCACCTCATCTTCCATGGATGCGTCCCCGTCGACGAGACCGGGAACTTCCTGCCCCTCACCATCGATGGCGAGCCCAGGCGGGGCCGCGCCCTGTTTGATGCAGTCGATGAGGTTGTCGTACGCGCGCTGAATCATCGAGCGCCCAAAGATCTCGACTTCCTCTGGTACCTCTGGAGCGGTCCGCTGTCCCCGATGTTCGGGAAAGACCGAATCACCACCCTCGAACGCGACCTGATCGCGGATGCCGCGGTTCAGAAAGAGACGAAGAATCCGTACTTCACGCTGATTCACGAGAGAGAGTTCTGCGAGCGGGTCTTGGAGGAGTTCGGCTGCGATCGCGGCGGCCTGATCGTCAACGGTCATGTGCCGGTGAAGATCGATGCGGGGGAGTCGCCGGTGAAGCGCGGCGGCAACGCGATCACCATTGACGGCGCCTTCTCGCCCGCCTATGGCGACCACGGCTACACCCTGGTCCTCGAATCCGACCGTACGTTCCTGGCCCGCCATCACCACTTCGAGTCGGTCGAAGCCGCGGTCCGCGACGGCGTCGACATCATCCCCACCATCGCCACCATCCGGGAGTTCGAACGTCGACGACTGGTGGGGGACACCGAAGAGGGGGCGAGGATCCGCGAGGACATCGCCCTGCTCGCGCGTCTCGTCGACGCTTACCGCCATCACAAACTCTGAGGCCCCGCCCCCAGCGCGTCGGCGATAATCAGGCATGCTTCAGCAAGACCGCTCCGACCGCAGTCGAAAACAGATCCTCGACAAAGCGCTGCGCCTCTTTTCGAAGCAGGGCTACCGCGGCACGAACATCCGCGAAATCGCCGAGGCCGCGGGGCCTCTCCACCGGAAACGTCTACCACCTCTTCCCGGACAAGGAATCGATCTTCCGGGCGCTGCTCGACCGGTATTTCGCGATCCTCGCCTCGCCCGACAATCCCTTCAATCAGGCCCTCGCCGCGGGCGCTTTTCCAAACGATCTCGAAGCGCTCGGCCGCGGCTCGCGCGAGAGTGTCCGGAAGTACAAGCCCTATGTCGCGCTGATCTACGTGGATGTCGTCGAGTTCGAAGGGAAACACATCCGCCGCTACTACTCCGAGATGGCCCATCGGTTCGAGGCCTTCATGGCCTCCCATCCCGGCGAGGCGGCGATCAAGCAGAAGCTCCGGCCCGGCGTGTCTCCGGTTTCCGCGATCATGCTCGCGAGCCGGTTTCTTCTGCACTACTACGCGGTGGAGATCGTCTTCGGTGTGAAGAACCACTTCGGCAAAAACTCCGACGACGTGCTCAAGGAGATCGCCGACATCCTGCGCCATGGGATGCTGCGGAAGTAAGGTCAGGGGCGCTTCGCAGGCGACGCCCTCCCGTATTCAAACTGTTGACCGCGGAACCCCGGCGAACCCCGGACGGCCATCAGGGACGCAAACCGGCTATACAATCGCGCAACCTCGACGTCGCCGTTCCGCCGCTTCATCATCCGCCCCGGGAAGGAAGTCTCGAACCGCATGGAGAAGACTGTCGCCGAAGCGCAGACCTCACGCGCCGCGCTCGAGAGTCTTTTCGTTTCGTCCCTCCCGGATATCGAACGGGTCGCGCGGTTCATCGCTCGCCGGCAACGTCTGAGCCCGAGTGAAACGGACGACTTCCTGAGCGAGGTGAATCTCGCGATCATCCAGAGCGGCTACTCGGTTCTCGGTTCATTTGAGGGCCGCAGCTCGCTGCGCACGTATCTCACCACGGTTATCCAACGGCTCTTTCTCGACTACCGACGGAAGCTCTGGGGAAAATGGCGGCCGTCCGCGGAAGCGCAGCGTCGCGGGCCATTGGCGCTCAGGCTCGAGTTGCTTCTGTATCGCGATGGCCTCAGTCTCGAAGAGGCGCTCGAAACCCTCAGGACGAACTTCGCGTGCGAAGAAAGCCGCGAAGCGATCGCCGAACTCGCTCATCATCTTCCGCCGAGGACGAGCCGCCGGGCCCTGTCGGAAGGCGGCGAGGATCTGGCCACCGTCCCCGCGGGCGACCTTGCGAGCCCGGATGCTCACATCGACGGCGCGCGGACCGGCGATCGCACGCAGACGCTCATCAGCGAGGTGATGGAAGCGCTCGAGCCCCAGGACCGGATCGTGCTCCGGATGCGCTTCGAGGATGACCTCTCCGTGGCCGACATCGCGAGGACGCTGCACCTCGATCAAAAGCGTCTCTACCGGCGTATCGAGGACATGTTGTCCTCATTCCGGAAGTCTTTGGAAGAGCGTGGTTTAGGATGGCCGGAACTGGAGCGGATGATCGAACGCGGCCAGTGTCACTTGTGCCTCGCCCCCGTTGAGCCAGAAAACGGCGAGACGCGTCCGTCTCCTTCAGAGGCACAGGCGTGACCCGGGAACTGATCGCCGGGGCCTGTCCGGACCCTCAGATGCTCTCCGCCTACCTCGACGGCAAACTGGATCCGACCGAGCGCGGCCGGATCGAAGACCACATTTCCCGCTGCGAGGATTGTTACTTCGTGGTGCGGGAGACGGCGCTCGTCTGGTCGGAGGCGGGAGCGGAGGGAACGGCCCCGGCGGGGACCGAGCGCGAGACGCCAAGCGGGGGTGGCGAGGTTGTTCAGGCGACGTTTGGTGGCGACGCTGCCACGCCTGCGGCTTCGGCAGCGGTCGAAGTGCCCGTCGCGGATCCACGGCGGCCGAAGGCCTCGTCGTTTGCTCGATACCTCATGCCAATCGCCGCGACCCTGGTGGTGGCGGCGGGCGCGCTGGCGTTGTGGCGCCAGAGCCAAGCGAACGCCGATCCGCGTGCGGCTCTGGTGGCGGCTGTGGGGGAACGTCGATTCTTCGACGCGCGGTTGACCGGCGGCTTCAAGTTTGGGGAACGCGTCAGCCCGACGCGGGGGAGTAATCTCGGGACCACCGGCGCCGCGAGTGAGGACTGGGAAGTCCTCGCTGCGGCCGCCAAGGTCAGGCAAGATCTTGTCGCCCCGCTGGACGTTCGTGCGATGGCGACGCTTGCCGTCGGGCACCTGTTCCTTGGCGAAGTCGAGGCGGGTATCCAGCTCTTGGAGAAGGCGCTCGTCGTTCCGGGTGTCTCCGATCGCGAAAGGACTCGTCTGCTCTCCGACCTGTCGGGCGCACTTCTGATCCGTGGGATGCAGAGGAGCGATGCGGG
>JANNJB010000311.1:0-7879 GCA_031405615.1 Vicinamibacteria bacterium
CGTATCGCCCGAGCGTCAGGAGGTCGCGTCCTACTTCGCCGAGGTCGACCGCCTCGAGGACATGGGCGCCGGCGACCCCCAGGCCTTCGCGAGTTCGATGATGCAGTCGCTTTCGTCAGGCGACTTCAGCGAGTTCGACAAGCTGCTCCAGAAAGCGCGGGCCCAGAGACAGAGACTTCTCGCGATCGTGCCGCCGCCCTCGTGCGCCGAACATCATCGTCTCGCGCGAACTCTCTCCGCCGACTCGGTGGCCATGCTGGAACGCCTCAAGGCCGCGCTCATGAAAGGCGACTCGATGGCGCTCATGGGAATCGCCTCCGACGGCAAGACCCTCGAGACCCAGGCGAATCAGCTCAAGGCCATGGGCGAGACCATCAAACGGCAAGCGGGGGTTTAGACGCCTCGCGTTCGAGGAGCGCCTTCTTCCGATCCACACCCCAGCGATAGCCCGAAAGCCCGCCGTCGTTCCGGACCACGCGGTGGCAGGGAATCGCGACCGCCAGTCGGTTCGCGGCGCACGCTTGCGCCACTGCCCTCGCACTTTGAGGCGCCCCGACTTTCCTCGCCACATCCGAGTAACTCAACGTCGACCCGATCGGGATCTCCTGAAGAGCCTTCCAGACGCGGCGTTGAAAAACCGTGCCGCGGATGTCGAGGGGCAGATCGAGTCCCAGGCGCGGAGCCTCGACGAAACCCACCACCTTCGCCACCCATCTCTCGAACGAGCGGTCGCCTCCGACGAGGCGTGCCTTCGGGAAGCGCTCCTGAAGGTCCTCGGCGAGTGCCCTCGGATCTTCTCCAAACAGAATCGCGCACACGCCCTTCTCGCTCGCCGCGACGAGAACCGACCCCAGTGAGGTCTCACCGATCGCGAAACGGATATCCGTGTTCGGGCCGCCTTCTCGAAAATCGGAAGGTGTCATCCCGAGCATCCGGTCCGACGTCGCATAGAAGCGACCATTCGAGTTGAAGCCGGATTCGTAGATCGCGTCGGTCACGCTGGCGCTCTTCTTCAGCTGATCGCGGACACGGCTGGCTCGATGAGCGAGCGCGTAGGCCTTCGGGGAGAGTCCGGTGATGCTTCGAAACACGCGGCCGAAGTGGAACCGGCTCATGCCGACGAGGCGCGCGATGGCCTCGAAGTCGGGAGACTCCTCCTCTTCGATGAGCTTGCATGCCCTCGCGATGGCCTCGGCCCTTCGGGCCTGAAGCGACGGCTCGTTCGGACGACAGCGCTTGCACGGCCTGAAGCCACGGGCAAGGGCGTCAGTCGTCGAAGGATGGAACTGGACGTTCTCGCGGCGCGCCAGTCTCGAAGCACACGAGGGCCGGCAGTAAACACCGGTCGTCCGCACCGAGTAGTAGAAGACGCCATCGGCTCGAGTGTCGCGATGGACGATCGCCGCGAAGCGGTCCTCATCGCCGCCGAATCTCGCGCCCGAAGTCGCCGCCTTGCCTGCTTCTTTCATCGTTGTGATTTCCATGCCGCGACTCTAGGAGTCGACGCGGGCCCGCCACACTCCGTTTGTTGCTCTCGAAACGGAATTTCCACGAGCGATCATCTCGCCTTCCGGAGCGTGAGGTTGATTCTGCGCCTCCCCACGAGCGGATGCTCCCCGTCCAGAAGCGGTGCGATGCCGTGAAAGGCCAGGCGGGACGGCCCGCCCCACACCACGACATCGCCGTGGAAAAGCCTCACGCGCTTCGGCCGATCGGTGCGTTCATCGCCTCCGAAGAGGAAGGTCGCCGGAAGGCCGAGAGAGACCGACACGATCGGGGCCTTGAAGTCGCGCTCGTCGCGGTCCTGGTGCAGGGTGAGCCTCGTGCCGGGTTCGTAACGGTTGATCAGGCACGCGTCGGGGACGAAGTCCCTGTATCCCGCTGCCGCGGCCGCCCGATCGGCGAGATCGAGGAAACACGCCGGCATCGCGGGCCACGGGCGACGGGAATCGGGATCAACCCTTTCGTAGCGGTACCCGCGCCGGTCGCTCACCCAGCCGAAGTCGCCGCAGTTCGACATCGCCGCGGACATCCGCTGGCCGCCGGGTGTCGTCATGTTCCGCCAGGGCGCGTCGGCGACGACCGCGGCGATCGCGTTCATCAACGGCGTCTCATCGGCCAGCGCGAAACCGCGAAGCAGTAGGGCTCCCTCGGCCAGGGGTTCGGTCTCGCCTGGCTCCGCCGCCAGATCCTCAAACAGGAGTCCAGTCCCAGCTCGGGTCTTCATGCCGCGTCGTGAAAGATCACACCGAGAGTATGACGATGGCCGGCGAGGATCCGGCTCACGCCGTGCCGCATGTTGACCCGATAGAACCCGCGCGTGCCGCGGACGGGGCGGTGATGGACCGCGAAGATCACGGCATCTCCCTGAGAGAGAGGAACAACCGTCGCTCTCGACTGCATCCTCGGACGCTGTTCAGTCAGCACGAACTCTCCTCCGGAGAAGTCGGTCGAAGGTGCTGCGAGCAGAACCGCGACCTGGAGCGGGAAGACATGTTCGCCATAGAGATCCTGATGGAGGCAGTTGTAATCCCCTTCACCGTACTGAAGCAACAACGGCGTGGGCCGGGCCTGACCCGCGGCATGGCAGCGAAGCAGGAAATCGTCGTGCGCATCGGGAAACTGCGGCTCGAGGCCCATGGCTTCGTTCCAGCGGTTCGCGACGGTGCGCAGTCGCGGATAGAAAGCGGCGCGAAGCTGTTGGACGGTCTCGGGCAGCGGATACGCGAAGTATTTGTATTCGCCGCGGCCGAAACCGTGACGCCCCATGACCACGCGGCTGCGGAAGACGACGTCATCCGAGTACAACTCTGCGACCGCGCGCGACTCCGAGGGGGAGAGGAGGGCCGGGATGCGCGCCCATCCGTCCGCATCGAGATCGGCTTCGAGGCGAAGCCAATCGATGGCGTCCACACGGTCGGGGATGGCGGGTTGGGGCGTGAGTTCTGGAACAGCGGTCATCGGGGGACGGTACCGAAACCGGTGCGGATGTGCACTTCGGTTTTTGCTTTTGAATCGATGTGAGGGCACGCGCAGCGTGCCCCTACCCTCGTTCACCCGGGCACGCGCAGCGTGCCCCTACCCTCATCGCGGAGCCAACAATAGGAGCCTGGGCCCGTGGGCGATGTGCATGCCCATCCTGCGGGATTCTGAGCGCGAGTCGCAAGATCGTGGCGCGAAGCTGCGCTCAACTAAGCGACGAGCCGAGTAGCGATTCCGGAGTCCCGTGACTCAAGCCCGAGGTGAGGAGCGGTCCCGCTGGAGGGCATGCACGCTCGCCCGTGGGGCCAGGCGGGACACAACTACCAAGCCAGCGGTTACGGTTTCGCGGACAGCGGCCCCTCGATTCCCTTCTGGAAATACGTGTCGGTTCCGTCGAGCCAGTCCTTGCGGATCGGGCTGAAGATATCGAGTTCCACGGTGTCCTCGAGGGCCGTGGCTTCGTGCTCCACCCACGCCGGGATCACCAGAATCTCCCCCGCGCGGACCACGAACTCCTCGCCCGCCACCAGGAGCCGCAGCGTGCCTTCGAACACATACGTCAGCTGCTCGCTCTCGTGCGAGTGCTTCGGCACATAGCTGCCCTTCTTGAGCGTGATCATCCCTGCCATCGCCTGCGCGCCGGTCACGATCTGCCTCGTGATCGCGGGCGTGACGTTGTCCTTGCGAACCTCGGACCAGACCAGTTTGCGAGCGAAGCTTGTTGACATGGCCGGATCGTATCCCGAAGAGGGAGAATGACGCCTTCATGAACCCCTTCGACGCGAGCGCCTCCGCCCTTCCCATCCTGGTCTCCGGTGACCCTCGCCTGCGCCAACGCTCGACCGAAATCAGTGCGGTGGATTCGAACCTGTTGGGCGAGGCCTCGCGCCTCATCACCACGCTGCGCGACTTTCGTGAACGAAGCGGTTTCGGCCGGGCCATTTCCGCGGTCCAGGTCGGCGTTATGAAGCGGCTTGTCGCGATGAATCTCGGCGCGGGGCCCTTCATCCTCATAAATCCCGAGATCACCTGGCGCAGCGACGAGACATTCCTCGTCTGGGACGATTGCCTGAGCGTGCCCGATGTTCTGGTTCACGTACGCCGCCATACGTCCATCTCCATCACCTACCGCGATCACCGGTTCCGACTGCGCCAGTGGACTCATCTTCCAGCCGATCTCTCCGAACTGATTCAGCACGAACTCGACCACCTCAACGGCGTTCTCATGACCGATCTCGCGGAGGGCGAAGGCGCGATCCAGCCGCTCTCGCGCTGGGCTGAACTCGTGGGTTCGGCACGACCCCAGAGCCGGCTGTCGCTCGACAACATCCGCGAAGCCGCTTCCCTCATCGATCCGGTCTTCACGGCGTCTCCTCAGTACGACTGCGAGCCCCTTTCGGGCGCGCTCGGAACCAGACTGACCCTGAAAGTCGAAACCGTCAATCCGATCCGGAACTTCAAGGGCCGCGGCGCTTCGTACTTCGTGCGCAAGGCGGTCGTGGCCGGCGGTGGGAAGAACGGCTTTGCCTGCGCCAGCGCGGGAAACTTCGGCCAGGCCATGGCGTATGCCTGCCGCACGTATGGCCTCCCCATGACGGTTTTCGCGGCGAAGAGCGCTAACCCACTCAAGATCGAACGCATGCGCGCGCTCGGGGCGGATGTCCGTCTCGAGGGACAAGACTTCGACACGGCGAAGGCCATAGGTCGCGGGTGGGCGAACGAGACGGGGATCCCGTTCATCGAAGATGGCCATGAAGTCAGGATCACCGAAGGTGCGGGAACCATCGGTCTGGAGCTCCTCGCCCGTGATGACGCGTTCGACGCTGTGGCGGTCCCGCTCGGAAATGGGGCTCTCCTGAACGGCGTCGCGCGGTGGTTGAAGGCCGCTTCACCTGCCACCGAGATCATCGCGGTGTGCGCCGAGGGCGCGCCTTCGATGGAGCGATCCTGGCGAGCGGGTGCCGTGGTCGAGACGGAGACCGCGGACACCATCGCGGACGGCGTCGCGGTGCGCGTGCCCGTTCCCGAAGCAGTGGCGGACATGATCGGGCTCGTCGACGATGTCGTTCTCGTCGACGACGAGACGACCCGGCGCGCGATGGAACTGACGCACCGCCACGCCGGCCTCATCGTCGAGCCGGCGGGCGCACTGGGTGTCGCCGCGATCCTGAAGGACCCCGACCGCTACAAAGATCGAAAGATCGCCACGATCCTGTGCGGCGGGAATGTGGCGGTGTAGGGCCGAGGCCTACGGCTGTTCTTCGCCGGGACGTCGCGGGGGCGCACCGGCCGCGGGAGCCGCAGGCTTGCCCGCGTCGAGGTCATTCCAGTTCATGATGGCGTTGAAGCCGAGGGAGAACGTTCCCTGGGTCTGCCAGCGCCAGAACGGGCGAATCGCGAACATCACGACGTGGCCTTTGCCGAGCGGCACGTCGACGACACCGGCGCGGTTCGACAGGAACTGTCCGTTGGTGAGCGAACCGGAGAGCAGCATGTCGTTCGGGTTCGTGGGGAACGAGAGGACCACGCGGGGACGGGCGCCGGCATCGGGGTTCACACCAAACGCCGCAGCCATTCCCCGGAACGCGGTGGCTTCATCCACCTGCGGCCGTTCACCCGCCGCGGGCGCGTCAGCAGGATCGAGAGGATTGATGCGCAGGGGCGTCGCCATCGGCGTGATGATCT
Organism: Vicinamibacteria bacterium; assembly: GCA_031405615.1. GTDB lineage: Bacteria > Acidobacteriota > Vicinamibacteria > Fen-336 > JAGNNV01 > JAGNNV01. The sequence continues at coordinate 5,668 of JANNJB010000311.1, forward strand.
GACCCAGGCCCGCGTTCGGCGGTCCGCCGCCGCCAAGGAAACCCGCGAACTCCGCGGGAATGCCCGAGCCGCCGGCGGCGTTGAGAACGGGATCCTGATTGAAGTAGACGGGCAGGTCGGAGGCATCGTAGCCGTACGCGATCGGGCTCTTCCGATCGCTCCACTTGCTCCGCATCACCGAGCCGCGGACAAAGAGCTGGGCCGGACGCTCGACGGTCACGCCGGATGTAATCCCGTACTCGGGGAAGATCACCGCGGTGGACCCCTCGGTGATCAGGGTTCCGCCCTCGGTGACGAACTTCGCGAGTTCGGTGAGCCCCTCCATGCCCATGCCGCCGCGAATGTCGTCGGAGGAATCCAGCACGCCGAGGTTGGGCGTGAGGTCGGACTTCTTGTACGGAACCGCATCGGGACCGGTCTTCGGAATGCCGTTGATCTGGCTCTGCGCGGTGCCGCCGACGTGCGGGAAGATGATCACGTCGTATTTGGCGCGAAGCCCGCCCTCCCGCAGTTTCTGATCGGCGAAATAGGTGTACGGCACGCCGAACGTATCGAGAGCGGCGCGAACCCAGCCTTCGTCTTGCGTCCTCTGCCACGAATGGACATAGCCGATCCGCGGCACGTCGAGGGCGTGCGTCTTTACCGTGGGCAGCGTGTCCACCGCCCACGCGGTGAGGCCGAGGTCCTTGACCACGGGCTCGAGCTTCGCCCGATCGAAGTCCTTCACGATGAAAGCACCCGCGCGAACCTGGCGTCCGTTCAGTTCGAAGTCGTCCTCGGCCGCTTCCATCGCAACCGACGCGTTCTTGAACCGGAAGGTGACGAGAGAGTTGTCGGATGTGTGCTCGACGACGAGGGTCTTGCCGGATCCTTCAATTCCGCCCGGAGCCTTGACCGGCGCGGTGACGGCCGTCATCGACGCGGCGAGGATCGACTTGTCGCCTACCGTCTTGAGGTCGATGTCCCGCATGTACTGGAAGGTCCAGCCGGTGTCGTCGTAGGGACGCGGATTCTGAGCCGGGTAGTTCTGGATGGAGAAGTACATGTCGGCGAGCGTGCGATAGGGCTGGTCGGCGCGGATCACGTAGTCACCGGCTTCAACACCCACGTTTCCGGCCTTCACCGCCGCGGTGGCGCGGTGGATTTCGAGACCCTGGCGAAGGAGTTCGTTGATCGAATCCGCCACTTCGCCCTTGCGCCGCTGGTTCGCGGGAATCACCCACGCGTGAACGGGACCATTCTTACCCTTGTCGACCGAGCGCTTGTTCTTGAGCCAGTAGTTCTCCATGTACTTCTGGCGGTTCTTCGCCATGTGCGAGAGCGAGAACAAGACACCCGACTGCTGGATGTTGGTGTTGTTGCGCGGCCCCCACTTGATCGAGGGCAGAGGTGGGTTCGGACGGAACCACTCGCGGCTCGTCGCCGTCGCCGGGAGGCGCAGGTTCTCGTTGTTGTCCGGACCGTAGCTCTGGACCTCGTAAAAGCGCCCGATGGCGTTGTGCGAATGAGCGATGAAGAACATGTAATTGGGCGTCCAGCCGTCATAGAACCCGTAAGTGAAGACGCCGGGGACGCCGCGCTTGGTCAGCTCCTGCACGTCATGGTTCGCGAAATCCCACCATTCGGACACCGTGATCGGATCGATCGCTTCGTTGTAGGGGCCGGTGCCGGTGGACGAGTAGAGATACGACTGGGCCTCGTGCAGATCGTGCATGACGTTGGGCTTCCACTCGAGCTGGGTCTTCGTGACCGCGCGGGTGAGGTTCAGGAACTGGCCCATGCCGTCGCGATTGTTGTCGTGGGCCACGTACTTGCCCCAGTACATGAGCGGCGGACGCGGCTTCCCCGTCTTCTTCCCGTAGTAGTAGGTGTCGACGTGTTTGTCGCGGCCATCGGGCTCGATCACGGGGGTGATGAACGTGATCACGTTGTTGCGGATTTCCTGGATGAACGGCGTCTCCTGGACGATCAGGCGATACGCGAGTTCCATCAGCACCTGCGGGCCGCCGGTCTCGGGGGAGTGCATTCCCGAAGTGAGCCAGTAAATCGGCTTCCCCGTCTTGATGATCTGCTGGGCCTGGGCTTCAGTGGTCTTGCGCGGATCGGTGAGGGCGGCGAGGTTCGCCTTGTGGGTGTCGAGGGCTTTGAGGGTCGCTTCATCCGCGATCGCCAGCATCACGATGTCCCGGCCTTCCTCCGACTTACCGATGGT
>JANNJB010000312.1:0-6511 GCA_031405615.1 Vicinamibacteria bacterium
TGGGCGATGGCGTTCAGGAGGAAGGGGATCACCGGCGCCCAACCCGCGGCGAGACGAATGAGCGTCGCCTTCCGCGGAAGCGACCTCGCCTCCCAAAGGAGCATCAGAGTGAACGGGACGAGCAGATAGAGGGAGTAGAGAGCGTGGTTGTAGACGCCGAGCGACAGGATGAGCAGGGGCAGAAGGCGCCGGCCCTCGAGGAAGAGAGCGAGAGCCATCAGATCGAGGCCGGAGGCCAGATGGGAGTGCGAGAAGGCCACGCGGTAGAGCGCCTCCCCCGCGAGGCCGGTCCGCACCGGCATCGCCAGAAGCACGGCGAGGGCCCCGATCGCGCGATCCCCTCCACTCGCCCACACCGCGATCCTGAAGACCGCGGCATAGGTCAGGGCGATCGAAACGACATAAAGCGCGAAGTAAGCGGAGGGCACCCAGTCGGTCGAAGGAAGGAAGGCGGCCAGAAGCCGGTAGAAGATCGTCGGGAACTGATCGCCGGTGGCCACGAGGGTGTCGCCCGGGTAGAGCGAACGGTCGATGAAGCGTTTCAGGATCGGCACCGTGATGCCGTGGTTGCTGTCGCCGAACCGGTAACCGATAACGGTCAGACTGGCGAGCGAGGCCAGGGTGGCTGCGGTGGCTCCCTGAAGCCAGGTCAGAGGCCGGTGGCCCGGGCCATTCGTTTCGTTCAAAGGGAGCAAGAGGGTGTGAGTTTACGAAACGCCTGAGAGAATCGCGATCTTGATGAGAGAGGCCTTGCGCCGGTTCCGTCGCCTCCCCTTCCTGGAAGCGCTCGCCTACGTGGTGCTGAGCGCGCTCTTCCTGTATCCCCAAAGCCTGTTCCCGGGATCCCGCATCGCCTACGTCGGCGACTCGCTCGAAAGCGTGGCGATCGTCGGGTCCCTGGGGCGTCAGATCGTCGAGGACCCGAAGCACCTCTTCGACGCGGGTTTCCTGCACCCTCAGCCGAACGCGCTGACCCTCACGGATCATCGCCTGCTCCCCTCGCTCGTCGTTGCGCCCGTCTTCTGGATCACCTCGAACCCGGTCCTGGCCTACAACGCGGCGTTGCTGCTGGCCTACCTTCTGGCCGCCTTCGGAGGTCGTTATCTCGCCCTCGTGTTGGGTCTTGGGCCTCTGCCCGCGGCTTTTGCCGGCGCCCTCTTCGCGTTCCACACGTATGCGATCAACGAGGCCCCGCGGCTCAACATCGTGAGCCACGGCTTCGTGGCGTTCGCGCTCGGCGCGCTCGCATCGTGGCTTCGAACGGGCGAGAACGCGGCGCGCTGGCGCTTTGCTTCGTTCCTGCTTTTGCAGGGTTTCTGCGCCAACTACCACCTGCTCTATGGAGTCCTGCTCTCCGTGCTCGTTCTGGCGGTGTGCGCTGTCGCTCGCCCGCGGCTGGTTCTCTCGCGCCTTCCCGGCCTCGTTGTTCCGGGCCTCGTCGCCATCGTGCTCTTCCTCCCGATACTCATTCCCTACGCGACGACGATGGGAAGTCTCGAACTCGTCCGTTCGAGACCCCGAGGCATCGACCTCCTCCACTACTTCTCCACCTCACCCACCAACTGGATCTGGGGCTCCATCGGGCCTCCCGCCAGACTCCAGCAGCAAGGCCCCCATTTCGTGGGCTTCCTGGCCCTGGCCATTGCGCTCATCGGCCTCTTTCTCGCGAGCCGGCGGGCGGGTGCGGCATCAAGGCACCGCGCCTGGGCGCTGGCCACGGCCGTGGTCGTCGTGATCCTCGTCGCCCTGTCTCTTGGGGACCGGTGGGCGGTGGCCTCCAGGGATCTTGGCCCGGGGCCCTACGGCCTTCTCTACGACTATGTGCCGGCGTTCAAGTTCGTGCGGATTCCCGAACGCCTCGGCCTCTTCGTCATGCTCGGCGTGGGGCTCCTTGGCGCGGTGACGATCGAGCGGATCTCTTCGGCCGGGCGTCCGGCCCTCGCATTTGGCCTCGCGATGGCGGCGATCTTCGAACACTTCTCGCCTCTGCCGCTCATCACCGAAGTCCCGCGGCCCAGCGAGATCCCGGCGGTCTACCGATGGCTGGCCATGCAGCCGAGGGAAGCCATGGTTGAGATCCCCGTGCGGGGCGAGGCGCTGATCCGCCAGGAAACCACGGAGATGTTCTTCGCGACGTATCACCGGATGCGCAGTCCTCTCGGGTACACCGCTTACCCCACGCTCCTTTCGAGGGTCACGCGGCGGGCGTTGCTGGAATTTCCTTCGGAGGGCTGTCTCTCTGTCCTCGCGAAGCTCGGTGTGCCGAGGGTGGTCGTGCACGAGGGCCGGGATATCGCTCCGGACCTTCGCAATCAGATCTTCAACTTCGGCCCGCAGGACCGGGAACGGCGCTTCGCGGAGGCGGTGGCGGACGCGGGACTCGACGTGGTGACGAACTCCAGGGCCGCCGAGCGGGCCGGGCGTCTCACGCTTGAGATGCGATTCGGACCCTGGAAGGCGGGTTCCTTCTCCGAGGGCCCTGCCAGGGTCTACAGGCTCGAAGGCGCTCCGACGATCGCGGCCGCTCCGCGCCCCAGCGGCCTGCCCATCGCCGCCCATCGACTGCGTATCCGAACCAAGGAAGGAGACGCGGCCCTGGCGTTCGATGGGCGGATGGACACGAGCTACGTCCTGGAGCGCCCGCTGCGTGGCGACGAGTTCATCGAGGCGCGATTCGATTCGGCAACGGCCGTCTCCGGCGTGGAGGTCGTTTTGCGCCATGAAAGCGCATGGCCGACGCGGTTCCGCATCGCGGTCCTGCGTGAGGACGGCCAGTGGGTGGAAGCGGCGCGCTGGGACGGCCCTCATCTGGTCCAGCTCGTCGAGGGGCTACTCGCGGATCCGCGTCACGGGACCATCGGTTTCGTTCTGAGCGGCGAGCGCGTGCTCGGGGTGAGTCTGCTGCCCCAGATCGGCGCCACAAGCGCTGCAGGCTGGAGCCTGCCGGAGTTTCGAATTCTCGAGAAGCCCTGACGCTCTTAGCGCCGCGGGCCGTTGCGCAGCCGCTTCAGGATGTCGGCAAAGTCCTTCGGCGGATCACTCTCGCAGTCGATCGCCTGGGCGGTCATCGGATGCGGAAACGCGAGCTTGGAGGCATGAAGCAGGGGTCGGCTCCCCGCAGGTCGCTCCTTGCTGCCGTAAACGCCGTCGCCCACAATCGGGTGGCCGAGCGCGCGCAGGTGAATACGGATCTGGTGCTGCCGGCCTGTATCGAGTTCGACTTCGAGAAGCGCGTTGCGAGAGAAACGCTCCTTGACCCGGTAGTGCGTGATCGCATGCCGCGAGGGTTCGTCCTCGTCGCGCGCGATGTGGCGTTTCCCCGCCTCGTACTCATCGGCGATCGGCAGATCGATGGTTCCCTTCGCCTCTTTCGGCACGCCCTCGACAAGCGTTAGATAACGTCTCAGGAACGCATGGTCCGCAAACGCGGCCCGCCACGCGGCATGGCATTCGCGGGAGAGAGCCACGGCCACGAGCCCCGAGGTTCCGCGATCGAGCCGGTGCAAGGCTCCGACATAGGCGCGAGGCCCCCGCACCCTGGTCAGGTCCGCCCGCAGTCGGCTCAGGACGGAGTCATCGTTGACGCCGCCGTCGGTGGGAACGCTCAAGAGTCCCGGCGGCTTGTCGACGACGACGAGGTGCTCGTCCTGATGCGCGACCGGGAGGGAGAAACGAATCGCCGTTTCGCGGCGGCGATTCGGCTCGTAGGTCACGTTCTGGGTAAGCGACACCCGATGGCCAGGGTCTCGAACTCGCGCACCATCCACGTCCACCTGCCCGGCGTCGATCGTCTCCCGGGCCTTCCGCCTCGAAAAGCCGAAGTCGCGGACAACGCGCACGTCGAGCCGTTCATCGCCGGACATTCCGCTCCAGAGGATAGCCCTGGCGGCCTGAAGAGATGAGGCGAAAAACGAAAGGCCCCGCGTAGCGAGGCCTTTGGTCGACGACTGCGTCGAGGCTTAGTGAATCTCGGTCTCTTCGACGGCCTTGCGGGCCTTGTGCGCCTGAACCGCGCTCTTCTGCAGTGACTCGATCAGCTCGTGGGTGATCGTGGCCTTGACGTGGACCTTGTCGCCTTCGGTCGCGACCGAGATCGAATCGGCGATCTGCGCGAGCTCGGCCTTCTGACCGGCCTGGAGGGAGAGCATCGCGGAGAAACCGCGGAGCACATCGGCGATCTTGGTGGCGGACTTCGCGTCGGCCGCTTCTGCGGTCGCGGTCATGCCCACCTCGGGATCGAGGTGACCGTAGGCCACCACCTGCTTCACCGCGGGAAGGTTCGCGACCGGGCCGCCGACCTCGGAAGTGACGCGGGAAAGAACCGAAGCCCCGCCCACCGCCCAGAAGGTGGAGCCGGGCTCGATGCTCTCGAGCTGCGCCACCAGTTGTCGGCTGTCGCGGATGCCATGGCCGGTCGCGCGGTTGGTGAGGAACGTTTCGACCGCGTCCGCCGAACCGGCGACAAGGATGCCCGCGTCGAGGAGGGCCACCGCACCGTGAGACTTTTCGGCCGCGCCGCGGTAAACGGTGACGCCGTCGCGCCGTTCCTTGGAGATCTTGCCCGCTTCGGGGATTGAGGACTCGAGCCGGGCCGCGTCAAAGCGCCCGGTCACGAAGATCAGGGCGTTCTCACTGTGACGCTTCGAAGCACCGTCGGTCGCCTTGGCCGCGTCCGCGCGGATCGCCACCACGACCGCGTCGATATCCCGCTCGGGATTGAGGCCGGTCTTGCGCTCGATCTCGGCCAGAGCCTCGACACGCCCGGGTTCGCCTTCCTGCCCGAACTTCGCGTAGAACTGCGAACTGGTCAGGGCGCGCACGTCGAAGCCCATGAGGATCGAACTGTCGGCCGGAAGGGCCAAAGCTTCGGGAGGTACCGGACCGACCGCGGCACGGGCGGTGCCGGTCAAGCGGGTCGAGAAGGCGAGGCCAACGCCGAGGAAAGAGATAGCGGCGGCGGTGGCGATGAGGCGGCGGGATCGGTTCATGCTCGGGGACTCCTATGGTGAAGGCTTTGACTCTGGCACGGACGGCCCCGAAGGGCCTAGCCCCTTCGACACCCCGACAGGGGCGCCGTCTGGTGGACAGGAGCCCATCTGCCGAGCAGGCTCCTAGTCCTGTGCTCTCAAGAGGAGATAACGTACTCCCGCCGGGAAAAGATCCATATGGCCAAGGCCAGGGCTACAACTCCCACAATTCCAAGCACTAAGACGGACTCGCCCACACCGAAGAACTTCGAGAAGAGTTCCGCCAGACCCTCCTCCGCGGGGCGATGCCGGATCAGGGAGCGCGCGTACGCCGAGATCGTGTAGTTCGGGGCGTCCCCGGGAAAATTCGCGACGAAACCTTCCCAGACAAAAAGGAAGAGCAGGCCGGGAATGAGCGGCTTCTTCAGGCTCACACCCAGCAGGGCGAAGACACTTCCGTAGGTGAAGAGCGTGAGGGCGCAGGCGCCGAGGTCCTGGAGCAGAGAGGCTGCGCCAAAACCAGCCCCCTGGGGCGTGCCCACGGTCAGGACCAGATAGGTGAGGACCACGCAGGGCAGGGTGAGGGTCAGGACCGTGACCAGATAGGCCATGAACTCCCCAAGGAAGATGGAGAGTCTGGAGATCGGCCGGGTGAGGAAATACGTGAGTGTCTTGGAATCGACCGCGTCCGAGATCAAGGCCGAACCGAAGAGCAACGCGACGAGCGGCAGGAGGTTCCGGATGAAGAACAGGGCGACCACGATTCCGTAAAGCTCGAAACCGGTGAGGGGCAGGCCCTTGGGCGGATAGATCCGAAGAAGGATCCCGAGAAAGACGGGCAGGGCCAGGAGCATGAAGACCCAGAAGCTGCGCGGCCGCGGAAGCATCCTCTCGATGGCGATGTAGAACATGTCGCGCGCCCCGCCCCAAAGGGGCCGGACCTGCAGGGCTTCGGTGTCAGCGGTCACTTGCTCACCAGATACGAGAAGACCGATTCGAGGTTTTCGTCGGTCACCCACATTTCCTCGACGCCGTGCTTCGCCGAAAGCTCTTGCACTTTCGTAAAGAACGCGTCGGGCTTCTTGATCTCGGCCAGGAGATGGCCGGTGGCATCTTCGAGGTTCAGGGAAACGAGGTCGGGAAGCAGAACGAGTTCGCGGGCGAGGCCGCGTGAATCCGCGGCCTTGATCCGCACCGAACGCGGATGCCGGTCGAGCAGGTCGCGGATCTCGCCGAGATCTCCCTCGGCGAGAACGCGCCCGTTGTGAATGAGGAGCACGCGGCGTGTGACCTGCTCGAGTTCGTGCAGGATATGAGTTGAGACGAGGACGGTCCGGCCTTCGTCGCCCAGCCGTTTCATGAGGTCGGAGATCCGCTTGCGATTCTGCGGATCCATCCCGGTGAGAGGCTCGTCGAGGAAAAGAACCTCGGGCCGATGAGCGATGGACTGCGCGAGTTTGATCCTCTGCCGCATGCCTTTGCTGTAGCCGCCGATCTTGCGGTGCATCGCGTCCTTGAGGTCCACGATCTCGATCGCTTCCATC
>JANNJB010000313.1:0-6172 GCA_031405615.1 Vicinamibacteria bacterium
CCGTGCCGCTCGGGCGCGAGGACGTTCACGCCGAGGCCGAGATCGTCGACGCGGTGGAGTTCCTGAGGAGCGAGCGCCCGGCCCTCCGCCGCGCCGTGCTGAAGCGAAACTCCGGGACCTGGGAACAGGGCCATGCCCTGATGTCCTTACCCGCGGGGAGGTCGTCGGACGACACTCGCCGAGCCCTTCGAGAACTGGCGTTCTCGACCCCGGGCGAGACGTCCCACTCCTTCCTCGAGAGGTTCGCCCGCGAGGGCGGGGTCGTGGAAGAGTTCATCGATAGTTCCGATCTCGGCGCGGCAAGCGTTCAACTGCGGATCAACCCGCTGGGGAAGGTCTCGCTCACCTCTACCCACGACGAGTTACGCGGAGGCCCGCTCGGTATGGCCACGACGGGTTGCCTCTTCCCGGCCGCGGACCCTTATCGCCTAGAAATTCAGCGCGCCGCTCTAAAAATCGGCGGCCTTCTCGCGGAGCGGGGATTGATCAGCCGCGTCTCGATCGAGTTCCTGGTCTGGCAGGGCGGTCAGAACATCGCGCTCAGCGAGATCAACCTGGGCATCGGCGGAACGACCCATCCGCTGCTCGCGGTCCGCCTCCTTGCCGGCGGCGAGCTTGATCCCGAGACCGGGCTCTTCAACTCTCCGACCGGCCGGCCGAAGTACTACCGGGCCACCGACCATCTGATGAGCGAGCAGTATCGGGGTCTGCTGCCCGAGGATGTGATCGAAACCTCGACCCAGAACCGCCTGAGTTACTCACAGCGGAACGAGGCGGGCGCCCTGTTCTACATGCTCGGGGCGCTCTCCGAGCATGCGTGGGTCGGGATGGTGGCCATCGGAAACAGCCGCGAAGAAGCCGAGGCGGTCTATCGCCAGGCCGTCAACGCCCTCGACCGCGAGAGCCGCAGCCGCTGAGCTGTTGCCGTCGTCATTTGCGGCGAGGCCGCCCACGGCCAGCGCGAAGCCTGCCCTCGGGGCAGCGCGATTGACTGAAGTCCAGAAAGTCAGACGGTTCTCGATGGTCGCCCCATCATCATGGGAGTTCTGGACCCCAACCGGCGCCTCGCCGACAGAAACTCCGTCCTCTCCCCCAAAGACGTAAGGAGACGGCAGGTTGAGGTTCCTGGTCAGTACGCAACATGCGTATACTATTCCGGCGACGGCGGTCTTCGACGAGCTGCCCGCATTCGAACGTCACCGTGCCCAGTACTTTGACGATGAGGGATTCAGAGCGTTGCAGTCTCTGTTGATGCGAAACCCGGTCGCGGGAGATCCGATCCAGGAAACGGGCGGATTGCGCAAACTCCGCTTCGCCGACATCCGGCGCGGCAAGGGTAAGCGCGGCGGTCTTCGGGTTGTGTATTACGGGTGGGAGCCGGGCTCCGAGTTCTGGCTGTTCACATTGTTCGACAAGGATGAAATGGCGGACCTGAGGCCGCAGGATCGAAAGGCGCTGAAGGCGATGGTCAAGGCGGAACTGGAGGCAAAGAGGAACGTATGAAGAAGCCAACGAAGCGCGCGTCGACGAGTGTCGCCAAACGTGACCTGTTCGGTGAACTGACTGAAGGCTTTGCAGCTCTCCGCGAAATGCGGCAGGGAAAGCGCACGCTGCGGACCCATTTCGTGGAGGTCAAGCCGGTTCCCGACATCTCACCTGAGGATCTGATTCAACTGCGCGAGACCCGGAACATCTCGCGAGGGCTCTTCGCCCGGTATCTCAGGACAAACGCCCGCACTCTCGAAAACTGGGAGCAGGGTCGAGCGAAGCCCAATGCCCAGGCCGCTCTCCTCATCAGCCTGGTGAAGCGGTACCCCGACACGGTCGAACGTCTGGCGTCGATCTAGTGTCGCGCCGCGATTCCGTTCGGGCCTTTGGCCGCCGCCGCGGCGGTTCTGATGTCCACGGGCGTTCCGCACTCGTCCGACTGGTCGAGCACGACATCGACCCTTCGCGTGATCCTCGGCGCAAGTTCGAAGGCTCCGACGCGGCCGATCAGGCAGGCGCGCATGTTGGAGCCGTGAAGGAAGAAGAGCCCTCCGATGACGGGGCCGCCGGTGGGCGAGAGCAAATCGAGGCTGACCGTGATTCGTCCCGCGCACCCTGCCGCGGTGACGCCGCATCCGGTGAGCGTGGCGCCTGGCAACGGCGTCGCGTAGGCCAGCGTGATCTGCGTGATGCCGGTCCGCGCGCCGGTCACCACACCGGGGAGGCCGCTGGGCGTGGGGGGTCGATCAGCTGCTGCCGCAGATCGGTGGTGACCATCCTGTCCCAAAGGATGCTGATGCCGGACCTGGACTTGGCCCGCCACAGGTTTAAGAAATGCCGGAACCCCGCTGCTCCCACCAGACGACGGTGAACGTGTTCTCGAGCCCGGTGGGATACCGCGCGGTCAGGAAGTAGTCGGGCATGCCGCCGTGCAGGTAGAGCAGCACGGGATTCGCGGCACTCACGCTCTTGATGAACATGCCCTGCCGGGTTCCGTTGACGTCGACGAAGAGCTTCTCGGAGATGCTGCCGGGCAGCGGATTTCGAGCCGCGTCCCGGAAGGGCTCCGGCCTTCCCGGGCTCATAAGCTGCAAAGCGGCCCCGAGGACGAGGAGTCCAAAAAGCAGGGCCGCCAGGAGAATGACCCTACGAAGGTCCGAGCGGGGTCATGCTACAGGGGCGGCTGCTGGCTTTGGACAGGGAGAGAGAGGAAACTGAGCGGATGACGGTCATCGATATCCACACTCACGCGTTCACGAAAGGGTGGTTGGAGCTTCTCAAGAAGGAGGGCGGTCACTACAACCTCAAGACCCGCCCCGACGGCCAGGAGGAGATCTTCCGGGGCGACACGCCGGTGGTGATCCCGCAGAAGGGCCACTTCGACTACGGCATGCGCATCCGGCACATGGACGAGGCCGGGATCGACGTGTCGATCGTGTCGCTCACCTGTCCAAACGTGTGCTGGGGCAAGAGGGAGATCAGCCTCAAGGCGGCCAAGGACAGCAACGACGCGATGGCCGAGGCGCAGGTGAAACACAAGGACCGCCTTCGCTGGTTCACGTCGCTGCCCTGGGAATTTCCGCAGGCCGCGATCTCGGAACTGACGCGCACCTGCGACAAGGGCGCCATCGGCGTGATCGTCATGGCCAACGTCTCGGGCCGCAGTCTCACCGATCCGATGTTCGCGCCGATCTGGGCGGAGATCGACCGCCGCGCGCTGCCCGTTTTGGTGCATCCCACCGACCCGCCGGGCGCGGACGTCATGGACATGAAGAAGTTCGACCTCAGCTGGTCCGTGGGCTTCGCTTTCGACACCACACTCGCCATCACCCGGATGATCTTCGACGGCTTCTTCGATCGCTACCCCAACCTCAAGCTCATCGCTTCCCACGGCGGCGCGGCGCTGCCTTCCCTGGTGGGCGTCTTCGAGAAGGGCGACGAGGTGGAGATCCCCTCACGCCGCAAGATGACGCGCAAGCCCCTCGACTATCTCCGGCACATTTACTACGACAGCCTCACCTACGACGTGGGCGCGTTGCGACACCTGATCTCCGTGGTGGGCGCGGATCGTGTCATGTTCGGCACCGACTGGCCCCAGCAGGTGCACGACACGAAGGGCGCTTTCGCGAACACCGCGGCGTTGTCGAAGGAGGAATGCAGCGCGGTGAGGGCGGGAAATGCGAAGCGGGTTTTCGGGTTTTCGGGTTGTAGCCGCCTGGCCGCCTGAGCTCCGGGTGGCGGGTGAGGCTTCGTCAGGCCTTTGGGCGGACGACCGACGCGGCCCACGCCGCCATGGCGTCCAGGGCCTGCGTGTTGAAGGTTCCGATTCTGTGCGTGCCGCCCGTTGTGAGCACGTGGCCCGCGCCCGGCACCACGCGGATCTCCGTGCGCGGATCGCCGTTTGCGGCAAGGCCCGCCTGCCACGCCTTCACTTCGGCGGCCGGGTCGCGGTCGCGTCCGCCGATGAGAGACAGGACGGGCATGCGCAGCCGCGCAAGAGAGGGAAGGGGATCGAAGGTCGCGACCCATGCCCAGAACGGGCGCTGAGCGTCGCCTGGCAACACCCGTTTCATTCCCAGGGCATCCGACCAGCCCTGGGCCGTGCCCGATTCGAGGAGACTCGTGACTTCTGTCTGCGGAGCCTCGCCGGCCAGGTAAGCAAAGTACGCTCGGATGGCTTTCCTGCCTGCCTCGTGGTCCGCGCCTTTGGCTCCCGACTGTTCGAGCCGAAGCTCGTAGTCGAATGTTTCCACCCATCGCGGCGAAACGGCGCCGCCGGTGAGGAACGTCGCGAAGGCCACATCCGCCCGGTCGGCAGCGACAAGGGGCGCCACCCATCCGCCCTGGCTTATGCCGAGCAGGCCAACCTTGCGCGCGTCAACCTCGGGGCGAGCCTTGAGCCAGTCGAGCAGGACCCTGCCGTTTTCAGCCATGTCATCGAGCGACGAGGTCAGCCACGAGCCCGAGGAAGCGCCGCAGCCCGGCTTGTCAAAAGTCAGAACCACGAAACCCGCCTTGAGGAAGGGCTCGGCGAACGCGCGTACCTGTGGGCGTGTCGAAGGGCCTGATCCGGGGAGGATCAGCACCGCCTTGTGCCGCTCACCCTCGACATCCGCAGGCAGGGCCAGGGTGACGGCAAGCTCCGCGCGCGGCGCCTTGACCCGGGCCTCGATCGAAGGGCTCGAGAGAGCGAGGGGAGCGGCAGCGGCGAGCAGGAGCGTGGAGATCATTCTCACTAAGACGTGAGGCCAGCGACAAAGGTTGATTCCCGGCCCGCGCCGCGAGGCTTTGCCGCGGGCTTAAGTCAACGCGTTGAACAGACTCCGCGGCCGCTTCGACTGAGTCCTCGCGGTTCGCGGCGTTCGCCCCGTTTGTCGAGGCGAGCTTCGCCACCGTGCTACATTCGCCGCGCCTTGTTGACCCGCAAGTTTTTGGTTCTCCTCGCCGCGGTCATCTTCTTGGGGTGCCCCTCGCGTCCGGTCACGCCCCAACCGCCGCTCTCGCTCCTGCTGGCCAAACCCGACGGGATACGTTCGAAGGTCGACGTGATCGAAGTCGGCGACGAATCGCGCGAGGCGCTCCTCGCTCCGCAGTCGTGGACGCTGGACTTCCCGCGGAAGGCCGTGCTGACGTTCGGCGTGGGCGCGCGATTCGGGGGTGAGGGCGAGATCCCCGGCTGGGGCCGATTCGTGGTGGCCATCGACGGCAAGGAGATCGCGCGCGAGACCGTGAACCCGCGGGTGGCTCACGATTGGAAGGACGTGACCGTCGAACTCGACACGCCGCCTCGCCGAGGCGTCCTGTCGATCGACATCCGCTTTACCGATAAAGACGGCGCGGTTCTGCCTCAGCCGGGCGAACTCGCACTCGCGGTGTCGGACCCTGTCCTTCACGACCTCTCGACCTACGGGACACACCGCGGCGTGATCCTCATCTCTATCGACACGCTTCGGCGCGATCACGTGGGTGCCTACGGCTATCCAAAACCCACCACTCCCACCCTCGATGCGCTCGCTCAGTCCGGGATCGTGGCCGACGACGCGGTGAGCGTGAGTTCGTGGACCCTCCCGGCGCACCTGTCGATGTTCACCTCCGTCCTGCCCGGGACGCACGGCGGCGTCGATTCGAAGCAGGGGTTCAATCGCTCGGTCCCCACCGTGGCCGGCATCTTGAAGCGCCTCGGCTACGCCACCCACGCGGTGACCTCGCACCTTTACGTCTCGAAGACCTATGGCGTCGACGAGGGGTTCGACTCGATGAATTTCCGGCAGGATCGCCTCGCGAGCAACGTCGCGAATCACGCGATGGATCTGGTGGATCGCTTCGGCGACCGGCCTTTCTTCATCTTCCTGCACTTCTACGATCCGCACTGGCACTACGACCCGCCGCCCGAGGTCTTGAAACTCTTCGAGACCTCGTATTCGGGGAAGCTCACCGGGAATCTCAAGGACTTTCAAAACCTCCGCCCCGATCAGGTGTCCAGGGCCGACCTCGATCATCTCCTCGCCCTCTACGACGGCGAGATCCGGTACACCGACAACGAGATCGGTCGGCTCATCACGCATCTCAAGGAACGCGATGTGTGGCGCAACACCATGATGGTGGTGACTTCGGACCACGGCGAGGAGTTCCTCGAACACGGCTCGTGGGAGCACCAGAAGACTCTCTATGAGGAAGTCGTTCG
>JANNJB010000314.1:0-5445 GCA_031405615.1 Vicinamibacteria bacterium
GAGGGGCGAGAAAGAAAAAATGGAGAAGGGGCTGTTCATAACGTTCGAGGGGATAGAGGCGAGCGGCAAAAGCACGCAGGCTCAGGAGCTTGCGCGGGCGCTTGGTCCGCGGGCTCTCCTGACCCGGGAGCCGGGCGGCACGCCGCTTGGACGAAGAGTCCGCGAGATCCTCCTCGACGCCGCCACGACTCCCATTCCCGAAGTGGAGGCGTTGCTGTTTCAAGCCGACCGCGCCCAGCACCTGCACGACGTGGTCCGGCCGGGCATCGCGGCGGGGCGCATCGTGATCTCCGACCGCTACCAGGATTCGTCGGTCGCCTATCAGGCTATCGGCCGTGGCGTGGGGGACCTCGTTCCCGCGGTATTCCAAAGAGTCGGGGGCCTGACGCCCGACCTCACCATCCTCATCGACCTGGATGTCGATGTGGCCATCTCGCGGCTGCGCGATCGTGGCGCGGCGAATCGCCTCGACGCGGAGTCACCGGCCTTCCACGACCGCGTCCGGCGCGCGTTCCTCGAGCTTGCGAAGGAGGAGCCCCATCGGTTCGAAGTGTTCGACGGCGCTGCCGACGTGGCCACACTCGCGGCCACCATCCTGACCCGGGTGAAGCAGCGTTTCGGGGTCCGGCTGTGAGCACCCCGTTTTCCGGCGTGCTCGGACATGAGTACGCGCGTGAGGGGTTGTGGCGCTCCATGAAAGAGGGCCGGCTTCATCACGCGATCCTGCTGCACGGTCTTCACGGTGTAGGCAAGCGGACACTCGCCGAATCGGTGGCGCGCACGTTGTTGTGCGAGTCACCCGATGGCGGACCCTGTGACGCCTGCTCGCACTGTCGCCGCACCGCGCAGAACGTGCATCCGGACATGGTGATCCTCGGGCGCGACGACGTGCAGGGGATCGACGAAGGACTGATCGGCCACGCCGACGACCGTGCGAAGGAGCGCAAGGAACGGGTTGGCAAGCAGATCGACGTGGAGTACATGCGGAAACTCGGGAACTGGCTGCAGGAGCGCCCCTGGGAGGGCACACGGCGGGTCGCGTTGGTAGTGGACGCCGAGCGCATGAACGTGCAGGCGGCGAATGCCTTCCTCAAGAGCCTCGAGGAGCCCGCGATGGGGGCCGTGGTCTTTCTCACCTCCTCTTCTCCCTCCTTCCTTCGTCCGACCATTCGCTCCCGGTGCGCCGCGATTCGCCTTTCCGGTGTGCCGCAGAATCTGATCGAGGGCCATCTCATCAGGTCGGGCGTGGAACCCGCGGAGGCGAGGGTCCGCGCGCTAGCCTCGGCAGGAAGCATCGCCCGCGCCATGGAAACCCGCCCGCCCCTCGATGATTTGCGCGATCAGATTCTGCTGAGTCTCTCCGGCGGAAAGGAGTCGGGTCTCGCTGCCTTCAATGCGGCCACAATCGCGGGCGGTAAGGAAAACGACCGCGACGCGACTCTTCATCTTTTCGCCACGCTGCTGCGCGATATCGCCGTCCTCCAGACGGGTGGAAGTGTCGATTCGCTCGTCCACGCCGAAGTGAGCGACGCGATCGCCCGAGCGGCCCGGGGCTCCGTCGATGCGTTCGATCTGTTCACGAAAGTCGTGGGCGCGAGGGAACGCGTCGCCGGCAACGCGAACCGCGTCCTCCTGTGGGACGATCTTCTTCACGACGCGACGAGCGGAGGTTAGCGAAGCGCGAAAGTCGCGGCCGGAACGGGAGTTCGCGCAGCTAGGCCCCCGCCTTCGCGGGGGTGACGTGAGTACCTCCGGGCTTGGTAGTGGCTTCGTGTGCTAGCGCGAAGGGCGAAAGTGCGACGAGATTGATGACCTCCTTCAGGTCCATCACATCGCCGTATTTGCCATCGATGTCGATCAGGTTGGCTTCGTGGGGGCCCTGGGCCCGGTCGCCGACGCATTCGCGGGGGACGATCACGCGGAGGCCGTGCTGCAGTCCGTCCACCGCGGTGGCGCGGACGCAGCCGCTGGTCGTGCAGCCGGTGACGATCAGCGTGTCGACGCCCTGGGCGTGGAGCGTCGAGGCAAGGGAGGTGCCGAAGAACGCAGAGGCGTACTGCTTTTCGATGACCACCTCGCCTTTGCGGCGCTTGAGCGACGGGTCGATCGCGACCCACCGCGAGCCGCGTTGGAGAACCGCGAGCGAGGGGACCTTACGCACGAACACCCCGGCTTCGGTCATCGCCTTGTCGTAGGCGGTGGTGGTGAAGAGAACCGGGAAGCCACGACGCCGCATCGCGCTCAGAAGGGACCTCGTGGCCCGCAGTTCGTTTGCGAAGTTGCCGGCAAGAGGCGAGCCTGGGTCGGTGAAGCCCACGATGTAGTCGACGACCACGACCGCGGGACGGGAACCGAAGCCAACTCTCGATCCAAGCCCCCGGCTCCGGTAGAGGTCGAGGGTCGTGAGTGGAGTCGCGGTGGGAGAAGCCGCGGTCTTAGATCGTGCCATTGGCCTTCAGTGCCTCGATTTCCGCGTCGGTCTTCCCGAGAACCGCCTTCAGGACTTCCGAATTGTGCGATCCCACCGCCGGTCCCGGCCATTCCGTTCCGCCCGGTGTGCCGGACAGCCGAGGGGACATCGCCGGGATCTTGAGCGGTCGCCCGCCCACTTCGACTTCCTCGAACATTCCCCGCGCGTTGTAGTGCGGGTCGTCAACCATGTCCTTCACGGTGTAGATGGACCCTACCGGCACCTGCGCTGCCTCCAGCACCTCCACCACTTCGGCTGCGGTGAGGGTCGCGGTCCAGTCGGAGATCGCGCCGTCGACTGAAGGCTCGTTGCGCACCCGGTCCGCGTTCGTGGCGTACTCGGGATCCCTCGCCATGTCCTCGCGCCCGGTCGCGACCATGAGCCGTTTGAAGATCGAGTCGCCGTTGCCGCCGATGATCACGTACAGCCCGTCCTTGCAGCGATAGGTGTTCGTGGGGACGATACCGGTGAGCTTGCTGCCTTCGCGCTCGCGGACCATGCCGAGGCGGTCGAACTCGGGCACGACCGCTTCCATCATGTTGAAGACCGACTCGTAGATCGCGACGTCGATCTCCTGACCCGTGCCGCCTCCCTCACGGCCCTTTCGGCCGGCACGGTTATAAAGCGCCATCACGATGCCGAGGGCCGCGTGCAGGCCCGCAAGCGAATCGCCGAGCGAAAGATTGGGACGGCAGGGCGGACGATCGGGGAAACCGTTCACGTAGCGCAGGCCGCCCACACCCTCGCATACCGACGCGTAGCCGGGCTTGTGCGAGTAGGGCCCGGTCTGACCGTATCCGGAAACGCGACAGTAAATGACATCCTGATTCCTCGCCGTGATGTCTTCCGGCCCGAGTTTCCACTTCTCCATGGTGCCCGGTTTGAAGTTCTCGACGATCACATCGCTTTTCCAAGCGAGTTCCCGGGCGAGGGTCCGGCCTTCTTCGAGGCGAAGGTCCACGGTGATGCACTTCTTGTTGCGGCCGAGCGACCGCCACCACATCGAGGTGCCGTCCTCGTCGACGCCGCGCCACGTCCGGACCGGGTCGCCGGTCTTCGGCGGTTCGATCTTGATCACTTCCGCGCCGTAGTAGGCGAGGATGGTGCCGGCGAACGGGCCCGCCATCAGCTGGCCCATCTCGAGCACCCGGACTCCTTCAAGCGGCTTGGCCACGGCGTTGGTTCTCCTTCGTTACGATATCGAGCCTAGCTAAGTTCACGCAGGATGAGTGGCCGCCCAGACTCCCAGGTCGAGGCGGTGGATCTTGGCGTTGTGCCTGCGGTCCACCGGGAATCGGGGATGGAAGCGGACGTCGTCGATGCCGCTGATGCGCTTCGCTTCGTCTCGGAGACTCTCATTCGGCGCGCCTTCCAGCAGGAGAACGGGCCGTGCCTGTCCCTTGGGCCCGAGGCCGATCAGCGCCACGCGCGGGAACCGCGGGCTGCCTGAGAATCGGCATTCGATCTGATCGGTGAAGATCGGACCGTGCGCTGTGAATACCGCCTCGGCTTTGCGACCGCAGAACCAGAGGCGGCCTTCAGCGTCCAGATAGCCGAGATCTCCCATCCGATGCCAGGTCCCTTGGCCCTCGCCGATCTTGGAAGTCGCGGTGGCTTCTCCGCGATTGTGGTACGCCCGCGTCACCACGCCGCCGCGCACGCAGATCTCGCCGACCTCGCCTGGACCGAGAGCCGGTTCCTGGTCCAGAGACGAGATGGCCTCGTCCCGGATCGCGATGATCCTGAGGTCGATGGTGGATGCGGGCCGTCCCACACAGGTTCCAGCCCCCGCCTCGACCTTCGCCGCCGCGGCCTCAACTTCGCGGCCCGAAATCGTGGCCACAGGGAGCGACTCGGTGGCGCCATAAGGCGTGTGCACGTCACCGTCCTCGGGCAACACGCTACGCATCGCGCGGACGAGTTTGAGCGGCACCGGAGCACCGGCCATCAGGACGCGCGTGAGACCCGTGAGCTTCTTGCCGTTGGCCGCGCACCAGGGGGCGACGCGGGACCAGATGGCGGGGGAGCCAAACGCCGAGGTGGCCTGGTGAAGCGTGATCGCTTCGACGATCTTCTCGGCCCGGCATTCGGCGGGTTTGGCCGGGTTGATGTCGGGAATCACGCTCGTCATCCCGAACGCGGCATCGAAGAGTGAGAAGAGCGGGAACGCGGCGAGGTCGACTTCGCCTGCCTTGAAGCGGTAGAGAGCCTGGAGGGCATCGCGCTGGGCGAAGAAGTTCCCGACCGAGTACTGCGCCCCTTTCGCCGGCCCCGTGCTGCCCGAAGTGAACAGAATGGCGGCGAGGTCGTCGGGCGCGAGTTCGGCGCGAACCGGCGTCGGAGTTGGCCCCGCGTCGATTGGCTTCAATCTCTGGCCCAACGCGCCCATCAACGATGGCCCGATGACGAACTTCCGCTCGACCGTCGCGAAGGCGTGGGGGAAGAGGATCCGCGCGACCTGCGCCTTCGGGATACCCACGAGGGTTGTAGCACGCGTGGTCTCGACACACTTCAAGAAGGCGCGGAATCCCATTCCCGGATCGATCATGACCGGAACCGCGCCAAGCCGAAGCAGGCCGTAGAAGAGGGTGATGAGCGGTATCCCGGGCGGAACCATCACGAGGGCCAGTTCACCGCGGACCACGCCGCCCTGGGCCAGCGCGCGCGCGTGGGCGTCCACCGCGAGGTCGAGCGCGCCGTACGTGATCCGCGTCCAACCGCCGCGGCCATCGGGGGCGATGATGGCATCGCGGTCGGGCGCGTCCCGCGCCGAATCCGCGAGAAGGTCCGCGACGTTCAAGAAGCGAAGTCGCGAATCCGCGCGATCACACCGTCGGGCTCGTCCTCGATGAGGTAATGCGAGGCATCGTCGAACTTGTGAACATAGGCGTGCGGAAAGCGCTTCTGCCACTCTTCGCGGAACTCGGGCGTGAAGCACCAGTCGCGTTCGCCCCAGAGGATCTGGACGGGCTTTT
>JANNJB010000315.1:0-4567 GCA_031405615.1 Vicinamibacteria bacterium
GTGAAAAAGAGGCCCAGGGCAGGGCCGAGATGATCACTTCGGCCCGCGCGATTCCCTGGCCGTTCAGCACCGCTTTCAGATTCTCGGCGCACTCATTGACGATCTGCCACCGCGGGAAGCTCGCCACCAGGGGAGCGGCGAGGTGTGGATTAAGCTCTAAAGCGATGATCATGGCGTTTTTACCGGCTCGAGCCTCGATGGCGCGCGTCACCACGCCGGTGCCGGCCCCCAGCTCCACGATGGTCTTTGCCGAATCGAGCCCCGTTTCCGCCACGAGGGCCTCGGCGAGCCACCACGAGGACGGGGTTACCGCGCCCGTGTCCCCTGGGCGGTTGGCGAAAGCACTCAGCAGCAGTTGATGCTCTCGCAAACCATGGCCGAGCGTCGCGCGTGCGGTCTTCGGATGCAACGTCACCCGAGGATCTTACTGTGACGGGGCGGCGGCTCGTCGGGCCCAGCCAGGCGTAATGCGCCTCGCCTCCGAGGGTCGAGCCACGGGGTGGCTCGACGATCTTCCCCTCTTCTCGTTGGCGCAGCATTTCTTCGCGACCATCGCGACCTTGCTGGCCAAAGCCGCCGTGCTTGGGCACACCTACCGGCAGGAGTCCTTCTCCTCGACGTTGCTCCGACTCCCGGAGGTCGCCGCGTACGACTTTCTGATCCTTGGAGCGGTCGCCCTCCCCATCGCCCTCGCGAGTTACATCTCTCTTTCCCTGAAGCCGGCGCCGCGCCGCGTGGCCGGTGGCCTGGTGTATCTGGCCTTCTCGGGTTGGATCGCCCTCTCGCTCGCCAATGCGGTCTGCCTCGTGATTGTCGGATCTCCGCTGAACCGGGACCTGCTAAGCCTCGCCCCGCACCTCGGCAGGTACTTCCTGAACACCGCCACCCGGGACACGATTGGAATCACGACGGTGGCCCTTTCCATCTGCCTGGTCCCGCTCGTCCTGACGCCTTCCCTGCTCCGAATCGGTCGGGGCCGAACGCGCAGGCTCTCCTCGGGCATCGCCCTGGCTCTTCTGGCGGCTGGATTTCTGAGCTCGAGACTGACTCCGGCGAACGCGGAGGACCAGGCGCTTCGGAACACCACGGTCGCGCACACTCTGTTCCGGGACACGGAGCGGGACAACCTGGACGCGCCGCCTCCAACCCGCTGGCAGGCGGATATCGTGACGCGACTTCAAGGCGAGACGGCCCTTGCCGGCCATACCGCGTTCTCCGCGCTTCCGCGCAAGCCGCACAACATAATCCTGGTGGTCTGGGAGTCCGTGGGTGACCGCTACCTTCACACTCATCACCTCGGCGACGCAAACACCCCGAACCTGAACCGGCTTTCGGAACTGGGTTCGGTCCGGTTCCGCCAGGCGTACGCCGAGTCCCCCTTATCGGTCCAGTCCGTGTGGACTTTCTTCACCGGACGCCGGCCTCCCGCCAGAGCCTGGATCTTCCTGGAGAAGGGCCCGATGCCGGCGCACGGCCCGTCGCTGCCGGAGGCCTTGAAAGGCCTGGGGTATGGAACGTCGGTGCTGATCGGCAGCTACACCCGTTCGTGGGGGGCGAACCGCATAGTTCAAATCGGAGGCGTGGATGTGTTCGAAGACATCGAGAACCTCGCCAATCGTGACAAATACAAACAGGTGGGTTGGAGCATCGATGGCCGCGGGATCAACGACCGTTTCTGGTCCTGGCTGGACCGGCAGCCGAGGGGGAAGGCCTTCTTCTCGGTGGTCTGGAATGTCGATACCCACTACCCCTATCGGTGGGCGGCGATGTCGGCGGAGGACGACACCAGAAACGATGCGGAGCGTTACACCCGCGGGATCGAACACGCGGACCGCCTGCTGGGCGAAATCGCCGAAGGACTGGAAGCTCGCGGCCTCGACAAGGACACACTGATCGTCGTAGCGGGAGATCACGGGGAGGGGCTGGCCCGGCCGCCGCACCTCAATCAGCGGATGCACGGAGGCCTGGTGTTCGAGGACTCCATTCAGGTTCCGCTGGTCTTCCTCCATCGCGACCTCGGAAAAGCGCACACTGTGGAGACTCCCGTAGTTCTCTCGGACGTGTATCCGACCGTTCTCGACCTTGTCGGAGCCCCGTTGCCCGAAGGCCTCGACGGCGTTTCCCTGGCCCGACCCATAGCTCCGAGAGCGCTCTTTTTTCGAGGCATGCAAGGGTGGCCCGCGGCCATTCGGACCGGCGATTACAAGCTGATCGCCGGGAGTCCCGGCGCCCGCGGAGAGCTCTTTCAGTTGCGGGAAGATCCCCTCGAGGCCATCGACCTGTCCGCGCTTCAGCCCGAGATAACCCTGGCGCTCAAGGCGCATCTCGCGTCCGAAATAACCAGACGAGGTCGGACGGATCCGAGTGTAAATACGGAGTGGCGTCAGCCCTGGATCCCGGACAAGATGAAGCCCAGCACGTACGGCCCGGGTCCGGCCGGACGGCAGTAGCTCCCGAAAGGAAAGAAACGAAACCTCATGAAAGCCAAAGCCCTCAACTCCGCGTTCATTCTTGCCGTCGCCCTCGCGCCCGCGGGTGCCGCCTGGGCTCAGGCGGGAAAACCGAAGAACGTAGCAGCAGCCTCGCCCGCCTGGCTCGCTCCCTATCAGCCGGTCGCCGACCGCCTCATCGCCACCGCGAAGAATGCGGGGGGCAACTTCGCCTGGGACCGTCTCGCCTTCATGACGGATACCTTCGGGCCGCGCCACTCGGGTTCGGCGAATCTCGACGCCACGCTTCGCTGGGCCGAGGCCGAGATGAAGGAGGACGGCCTCGAAAATGTGCGGCTCGAACCGGTGATGGTTCCACAGTGGGTTCGCGGCGAAGAGAGCCTTGAAATCGTCGAACCGTTTCCGAATGCAGTTCCGATCCTCGGCCTCGGCGGCAGCGTCAGCACGCGCCCCGAAGGTGTTTCAGGAGAGCTGATGGTCGTGTCGTCTTACGACGAGCTGAACGCGCGCAGGGATGAAGCTCGGGGACGGATTGTGCTCTTCAACGTCCTCTACACGACGTACGGCGAAACCGTGCGCTACCGCGGTGGCGGCGCTTCAGCCGCCGCGAAGGTCGGTGCGGTGGCCGCCCTCGTCCGGTCGGTAGGACTTCCGGGTTTGAGGACACCCCACACCGGCGGCATGCGCTACGAGGAGGGCGCGCCGAAGATCCCCACCGCGGCGATCCCGACGGAAGACGCCGACCGTTTCGATCGTATGGTCAAGCGGGGGCAGAAGGTCGTGCTGCGTCTCAAGATGAACGCGCGTTTCCTCGATCACGCTCCCTCCGCGAACCTCGTGGGCGAACTGCGGGGCACGGAGAAGCCGGATGAGGTGGTGCTCGTGGGCTGCCACATCGACTCGTGGGACGTGGGCACGGGGGCCATGGACGACGGCGGCGGTTGCGTCGTCACCTGGGAGGCGCTGCGGCTCCTCAAGAACCTCGGCCTCAAGCCGAAGCGCACGATCCGCGTGGTGCTCTTCACCAACGAGGAGAACGGCCTCGCCGGCGGCAACGCCTATCGCGACGCGCACCGGGCCGAACTCGACAAACACGTCCTCGCCCTCGAATCGGATGCCGGGGTGTTCCGGGCGCGCGGCTTCGGTTTCACGGGCTCCGACGCGGCGCGGAAGACCCTGAGCGAGATCGCGTCACTCCTGAAACCGCTCGGGGCGGACACCATCGGCCCGCAGGGCGGAGGCGCCGACATCGGTCCCTCGGTGGCGGCCGCGAAGATTCCCTCCGCGAGTCTCGAAACCGAGAACTCGAAGTATTTCCTCCTCCACCACACCCACGCCGATACCGTGGACAAACTGGAACCGAAAGACCTCGCCGACAACGCGGCCGCGATCGCGTTCCTCGCCTACGTCGTCGCGGACCTCCCGGCACCCCTGCCCCGCCAGTAGAGGAAGCGTGTTCCCTCCCGCAAGGAGCAGTGGGTCAAACTATAGGCATGGCTGAGAGGAAAGTTGAAAGAGTCGTTCACGCCGTTCCCACTTCGGATGGAGCGGGCGTCCGCCTGAGCCGCGCCATCGCGAACGCCGAACTCGACCATCTGGACCCGTTCCTCCTGCTCGACGAATTCCGCTCGGACAATCCGAGCGACTACATCGCCGGATTCCCTGACCATCCGCACCGCGGCTTCGAGACGGTCACGTACATGCTGGCGGGCAAGATGGAGCATGCCGATCACGCGGGAAACCGCGGCCTGCTGACCGGAGGCGGCGCGCAATGGATGACCGCGGGGCGCGGGATCATCCATTCGGAAACCCCGAAGCAGGAAGACGGTCTCATGTGGGGGTTCCAGCTCTGGGTGAACCTGCCGGCAAAACACAAGATGACGGCGCCGCGGTATCAGGACATCGACCCCGGCGCGATTCCGGAAGTGAAGATCGAAGGCGGCTCGGTGCTCGTGGTCGCGGGAACCTTCGGCGGTGCCGCCGGACCGGTGCAGGGCATCGTCACGGATCCGGTCTACCTCGACGTACGACTCGGGTCCCGGGGAGCGTTCGAGACCGGAGTTCCCGAAGGTCACACCGCTTTCCTCTACACCTACGAAGGCGCGGGGACGGTTGGG
>JANNJB010000316.1:0-2605 GCA_031405615.1 Vicinamibacteria bacterium
AGGCCTCGATCTGAAGGCGCATCTGGGGCTTCGCGCACGCGAGGAAACGTTCGTAGCTCTGGAGCGCGTCTTCGTCTCGCTTCAGAAGCTCTTCGACCAGACCCTTGTTGAGCCAGGGCGCGGGGTGATCGGGCACAAGCGCCGCCGCGCGGCGAAGTGCCACGAGAGCCTCTTCATGGCGACCCATCTCTCCCGCGTGTTTCCCCTTGTCGGACAGCGACGCGACGTGATCCGGATCGAGGGCGAGAGCGCGATCGAAAGCTTCGACCGCGAGGCCAAACTCGCGCAGCAGCGCGAGCGCCATCCCGCGATCGTGATGCGCCTGCACGCTGTTTGGATCGAGCACGATCGCCTGGTCGAAAACGGCGAGCGCGTCGTCGACCCGTCGCTGTTCCTTGAGGGCGCTCCCCTTCCAGCGCAGGACATCAGCGTTTCCAGGCGCTGCCGCCACCGCCTTGTCGAAATGACCAAGCGCCTGGTCGGGCCGGCCCGCGACCATCGAAGCGAAACCAAGACCCACAAAACCCAGATGCGATCTCGGGGCCGGAGCGATGCCTTTCCCCTGAACCTCGGCGATGAGCCGGCGCGCGTGCTCCACGGCATCGACCTTGGCGCCGGTCACCTGAGCGATCTCCACCAGGTCGATCGCCGATCGGCAGGCGTCGTGGAGTTTGCCCGCGCCTTTTTCGATGAACGCCTTGTTGACCCAGAACGTCAGGTCGCCCGGCATGGCCAGGACCGCGATGTCGATTGCGGCGCAGGCTTCATCCTTCCGCCCCAGCTTGAACAGGCAGTTGGCGCGGGTATTGAGAGCCTTCGGTTCGCGCGGCTCGATCTTCAAGACACCGTCGACCATGGCCAGCGCCTCGGCGAACCGGGAGGCGTTGAACTGTTTCGCGGCCTCGAGAGTCAAAGCCTCAATCGAGGGACGCGGCGGCGGCATAGGCTCTGTGGCCTCGACGGCTTTTCGTGGCGGCGCTTTCGATTCCGTGACCGCCAAGGCCGGTGCGGGATCCTTCACCTGGGGCAGGACCCCCGCGTCGATCGTGGCCTTCTGCTCCGGCGCGATCCGCTTCCCTTTGCTGATCGGCCCGATCTTGGGCGTCCGGCCCGCGCGCAGGTCGTCGGTCAACCGGATCGCGGTTCTCCGGAGACCGTCGTCCGGCGGATTCATCGCGAGGAAGTGATCGAAGATCGTGAGCGCGGGCGCATTGCGGCCGAGGCGCAGTGTGGTGAGAGCGAGGTTGTACCAGGCCACCCTGAAATCGGGATTGAGGCGTGTTGCCTCCTCGTACTCAGCGCGAGCCTCTTCAAGGCGATCGATCGCGATCCAAGCGTTGCCGAGGTTGTAGTGCGCCTTCCAATCTCGAGGCGCCAAACGGATCGCCTCCTGGTGGCACGACACCGCCTCTTCGGGAAGGCCGAGTTCACCGAGCAGCGTGCCCTTGAGGTCCCAGGCGGGCGCGAACGATGGATCGCAGGAGAGCGACTGATTGAGTCCGTCGAGAGCGGCCACGTGATTGGTGGAACTGAGTGAGTTGGCCTTGTTGAACCAGATGAGCCCGTTGCGCGGATCGATCCGCAGCGCCTGATCGTAGGCCTCGATCTCTTCCGCCTCACGCCCCAGGCGGCCGAGGAGCACTCCCTGCGTCCCCCACGTTCCCCCCGATGTGGGATCGAGAGCCAGGGCGCGCTCGACGCAGGCGAGCGCCTCTTCGTTCCGCTGAGCATTGGCGTAGAGGAGGGCCTTGTTCTCCCACGGTGCTGGATAGAGCGGATCGAGAGCGATGGCCTGATCGAACGCGGCGAGCGCCTCCTGCGCGCGGCCGAGATTGCGCAAGGAGTTGCCGCGGTTGTTGTGGAGCGCCGCCACCTTCGGCTCGAGGGCGAGCACCTTGTCGTAACAAGCCACCGCCTCGGCCCAGCGGCCCAGCGCCGCGAGCGAAATGCCTTTCGCGTTCCAGGTATTCGCGTTCTCTCCCACCGCCTGCTGAAGCGGAGCCTTCTCACCCTTCGCCTTTTCGTAGAGCGATTCGAGGTCGGCTCGAAGCGCCGCGAAGTTCGGGTAGCGCTCCTCGCGCTTCTTCCTGAGCGCGCGGGTGACGATGGCGGCGAGGGGCGAGGAAACAGGCGCTTCAACTGCGCCTTGGTGAAGCCCGCGGAAGGCGTGCCAGTAGTAGGCCCCGGCCTGGGCGGCGAAACCAGGAGGAGGAGGAGGCGGCATGAAGGGCAGACGCCCCCCGGACGCGATCTGGTAGAGGACAATCCCGAAGCTGTAAATGTCGCTTCGTTCGTCGCACGAAGCCGCATCGATGAATTGTTCGGGCGGCATGTGCGTGGGCGTGCCGAAGACCGTGCCCACGGCGGTTTTTGTCGGATCCGCCGACGTGGGAGAGCCAGCTCCTGCAACCGGCGTCTCCGGGACCAGAGCCAGCCCCGCGATGCCGAAGTCGGAGATCTTCACCACGGAGTCGCCGCCGATCAGGATGTTCGCGGGCTTGATGTCGCGATGGCAACGCACACCTTTCGACATCGCGTACTCCATGCCGCGGCAGAACTGGATCGCCCACAGGAGCGCCTGCCCGGTTTCGATCGGGCCTTTCGC
>JANNJB010000317.1:0-9523 GCA_031405615.1 Vicinamibacteria bacterium
ATGTCGCCCGAGCAGGCGCGCGGGCAGGTCACCGACGCGCGCACCGACCTGTTCTCGCTCGGCACGGTCTTGTACCAGACCGCCACCGGGGCACTGCCATTCAAGGGGGAGTCCTCCGCGGTGATCTTCGAGGCGATCCTCAACCGCGACCCCGCGCCGATCGGCCAGGCGAACCCGCTGCTTCCCGCGGAGCTCAACCGCATCCTGGGCAAGGCGCTCGAGAAAGACCGTGGCCTGCGCTACCAGACCGCCACCGACCTCAAGACCGACCTCCTGCGCTTGAAGCGCGACACCGACTCCGGAAGCCGGCGCACGGCGGATCTCGCCGACTCTCGGCCCGGCGCCCCGGCGAAGGCTGCCGAGAAGTCGATCGCGGTGCTCTATTTCGAAAATCTCTCCGGAGTCAAGGAAGACGAGTACTTCCGCGACGGCGTCACCGAGGACATCATCACCGAACTCGCGAAGATCAAGGGACTCAAGGTTCTCTCGCGCCCTTCCGTCCTGTTGTATCGGGACAAGTCGGTCACCGCGGCCGAGGTGGGGCGCCAGTTGAAGGCGGCCTTCGTGCTCGCGGGGAGCATTCGGCGTGGAGGCAATCGGCTGCGCATCCCCGCGCAGCTCGTGGACCCGCAGACCGATTCCCTCGTCTGGTCGGAGCGCTACGACCGCGAGATGGCGGACGTGTTCTCCGTTCAGGATGAGATCGCGCGCAAGATCGCCGAGGCGTTGCGCATCACCCTGTCGCCCCAGGAACAGGAAGCCCTGGCCAGCCGGCCGACCGAGAGCCCCGAGGCCTACGACCTGTACCTGCGCGGCCGGACCTATGCCCGCCGCTTCACCCGGCTCGACCTCGAGTTCGCGTACCAGATGTTCGAGAACGCCGTCCGCATCGACCCGAACTTCGCGGCGGCCTACGCGGCGATGGCCAACGTCTGTTCGAGCTTCCATATCAATTTCGAGCGAGAGGCCTCCTGGCTACAGCGCGCGCACACCGCCGCGGAGAAGGCGGTGGCGCTGCGCCCGGATCTTCCCGAAGCGCAGATCGCACGGGCGTGGGTGTTGTACGCAAACGGCAAGTACGAAGAGGCGCTCGCCCTCGCCCGCCCGATCATCGAGTCGAAACGCGACCTCGAAAGCGCCTACTACCTGCTGCTCCGGGCCCTCTTCGCCGCGGGCCACTACCAGGAGATCGTCAACATCGGGGAGGCCGCCATCGAGGCGAGCGGTTCGGACTACAACGTCTATGTGCCCATCGGCAACGCCCTGGGAGCGCTCGGCAAGGACGAGGCCCTGCGCGCGCTGCGGCAGCGGCGCCTGCACGCGTTCGAAACCCATCTGCGTCAGGTGCCGGAGGACGCGCGCGCGCACATGCTCCTCGCCGGCGACTACGGCTACATGGGCCGGCACGAAGAGGCGGTCCGCGAAGCGGACCTCGCCATGATCCTGCGCCCAAACGACGCGAACATCGCCTACAACGCAGCCTGCGTGTTCTGCGCGATGAGTAAAAAGGGCGAGGCCATGGCCGCGCTCAAGAAGGCGGTGGCGGTCGGTTGGAAAGACACGGTCTGGACGCGCCGCGATCCCGACCTGAAAATCCTCCACGGCGATCCCGAGTTCGACCGGCTGTTTCCACCCAGTGAGGGCGCGGAGTAGTCAGCGGGCCCGGAGCAGGGTCTCGAGTTCCTTCTCCATCAGGCGACGCACTTCCGCCGACTCCTTGGAGTCAATGAGATTCTGAAGCTCGAAAGGGTCCTGCTGGAGATCGTAGAGCTCGTTCATCCCCTCGAGTTCTCTGTAGCGGATGTACTTGTAGCGTTCGTTCCGCACCGCGTCGTAGCCCATCTTCAGCATGCGCGGGAACACGATGTCCGTCGTGTACTCGATGAGAAAGGAGCGACGCCAGTCCGCGGGTGTTCCCCCGACTTTGAAGAGCGGAACCAGGGATCGCCCGTCGAGGTTCGGCAGCGGACTCGCCGCGGCCAGATCCAGGATGGTGGGCGCTATGTCGATGGTGAGGGCCTGCGCCCCGGGTCTCGAACCTCCGCGGACTCTCGGGGGAAACCGAACCAGCAGGGGCAGCCGAATCGACTCCTCGTACGCGAGACGCCGCTCCTCGCTCAGACCGTGCTCTCCGTAGAAGTAGCCGTTGTCGCCGACCAGCATCACGACGGTTTTATCCAGAACCCCCTGCTTCTCGAGCGCTTCGAGCATCCGGCCGAGGCCCTCGTCGACCGCCGCGAGCATGCGCAGGCGGTCGCGGATCATCTCATCGGGCGTGACCGTATCCTTGCCCAGGGGCGCCAGTCCCGCAATGCGGCGCTCGAGTGCTGGTTTACCGCGCGGCGGCACGCCATAGTTCTCCCGGCGAGGCAGGGGTGAGCCGGCGTAGAGCGTCTGGTGGCGCTCGGCGGGGATGAAGCCGCCCTCGCCGATTGAAACGACAGTCCCATCCGCCCGCTGCAGCATGTTGGGGTGAAGGGCCTTGTGCGACAGCATGAGAAGAAACGGCTTCGTGCGGGATTTGCCGATGAAGCTCACCGCGCGCTCGGTAAGGATGTCCGTGACGTACCCTTTCACTCGAGCCAGCCGTCCGTTCTCGAAAAGCTCCGGATCGACCGCTTCCCCCTGACCCTTCATCGCCGCCCAGGTGTCGAACCCCGGCCGTGGCGTGGGGTCGTTGCCCATGTGCCACTTCCCTATGAAGGCCGTGTTGTAGCCGCTCGCCTGCAGCTGTCGCGCGAAGGTCTGAAGCTCGTGACTTCGCGGACTGCGATCGGTGTTGTCGAGGATGCCGTGTCGGCGCGTGTACAAACCGGTCAGGATGTTGGCTCGACTCGGTGAACAAAGCGGCGTCACCGCGAACATGTTCTGGAAGGAGGCGCCTTCGCGCGCCAGGCGATCGATGTTTGGTGTTCGGGAAAACGGATGTCCGGCCGCGCTGAAATCGTCGAACCGGAGGTCGTCCACAACAACGAGAACGATGTTCGGGCGCTCCTGCGCCGAGGCGAAGGCGGCGCCGAAGAGAAGGCAAAGGAAGGACGCGAGGAAGCGGACAGTTGCGGGCGCCATGGGGCTCGAAGGTTGTTTACTTCTTCTCCACCTTCACCGGCCCCGCGGGCTTTTTCGGGTACTTCGCCCCGCCCGCTTCGATCTTCTTCATGACTTCCGCGACCGCGCGTTCGAGCTGCTGATCCTTGCCCTCAATCGTGGCCTTGACGTCGTTGATCACGTCGATGTCCGGATCGACGCCGTAGCCTTCGATGATCCACTCGCCTTTGGTGTTGGCCATTCCTGACTCCGGCACCGAGATGCCTCCACCGTCGATGAGCGGACCGCGGCCGGAGATGCCGACCACACCGCCCCACGACCGGCGGCCGATGAGCGGACCAAGGCCTGCCTGCTTGAACATGGCCGGGAAGATGTCGCCGTCCGACGACGAGCGCTCGTCGAGGATCGCCGCCATCGGGCCGATGAAGACGCCGTCGGGATAGGAGTCCGCGACGTCATCGGTGCGGCCGAAGTTCACGGCCAGAAGCTTGCGCCGCAATCGCTCGATGATCATGCGGGACACGTTGCCGCCGCCGTTCGCGCGGACGTCGACCACAAGGCCCTCCTTCCGGGTCTGGCCGTAGTACC
This sequence comes from Vicinamibacteria bacterium, assembly GCA_031405615.1. GTDB lineage: Bacteria > Acidobacteriota > Vicinamibacteria > Fen-336 > JAGNNV01 > JAGNNV01. The sequence continues at coordinate 3,637 of JANNJB010000317.1, forward strand.
ACTTGATGAACTCGCGGATGCCGGGACCGCCCATGTCGGGGATGTGGAGATAGCCGACCTTGCCGTTCGTCATCTCGGTGACGCGCTTCCGGTTTCCGCTCACCCAGTCGAGGTAGTTGAGATCGGACTCGCTGGTGATGGGGTTGTACGTGACCGTGCGCGAGCCGTCCATCGCGGGCTTCGAGTTCAGAGTGAGAGCAACCGGACGATCGGCCTTGCCGCGCAGGTGCATATACGGGTCCTGGCTGGCCAAAAGGTCAACTCCATCGATCGCGAGCACGTAGTCGCCCACGTTCGCCTGAACCCCGATCTCGGTCAGAGGCGAGCGGTAGATGTCCTCTTCGTTCTGTCCTTCAAAGATCTTCGTGATCCTGAACTTCCCCGACGCCTTGTCGAGGGCGAAACGCGCGCCCGGAAGCGCCACCCGCGGGCGAGGCGGTGTCTGGAAGTCCCCCCCTTCGACGTACGCGTGCTGAACCGTGAGCTCGGAGATCATCTCGCTGATCACGTAGTTGAGGTCGGAGCGGTGCGCGACGTAGGGCAGCCACCCCGCGTACTGCTTGCGCAAGGCCTCCCAGTCGAAACCGTGCATGTTCTCGACGTAGAACCAGTCGCGATACCGACGCCAGACTTCACCAAAGATCTGGTTCCACTCCTCGGTGGGCACGCGGTCCACCATGAGGCCGGCCGTGGAGACTGCTTTCTTCGACGTGGCGCCGGTGGGAGTCGCGTCGTGAAGGTTCCAGGTCTGACCGGTGCGGACGAGAACCTTCGAGCCGTCGCTCGAGAGCGCATAGCCCTGGATGTCTTCGGCCAGAACCGTCTCCTTGCGGTCCTTGATCGAGTAGAGACGGAGCGAGATTTTGCGGTCGCCGGGGCGACCGTAGAAGAAGGCGGAACCGACGGTATAGAGGAGATGACCTTTCTTGGCGGTAAAGCCGTCATAGTTGTCGGCCTCAACGGGCACACGCGCGACCCGCTGGGCGAGTCCGTCGAATTCGATGACGAGGTCAGCGGCCTTCTTCTCAACGGCCCTGGCGGCTTCTGGCGAGTGGGGCCCCGCCGGCGCCGGGGTGACGGTGGGCGAAGGCGAGGGTGTGGCGGCGGGCGGCGCCGCGGCGGTGGTCACCTCATCGCTCTCCGGCGGGAACGGGTGCTTCACGTCCTTGCGAAGGGCCATCGCGAAGATCCCGGTCGTGCGGTTCGTCGCGTAGTTGAACTCGAAGCTCGAAATCTGGGGTGCGAACTGCCGGTCGCTCAGGAAGTAGAGGAAGTTCCCATCCGGATCCCACGCCGGATTCTGGGCGTTCCACTGTTCATCGGTGACCTGACGGAGCTGGCCGTTGGGGCCACCGGCTTCGCTCCAGATGTGAATGCTGCGGACATTGTTGGGATTGTTCGAACTGAAGGCGAGAAAGCGGCCGCTCGGGGACCAGACGTAGTCGCGCACCTGATCGCGCGGAGCGTCGTAGATCTGCTTGAGCGATTTGTCGTCGAAAGAGTAGACGTGGATCCGGCCATCCTTGTCGGAGAAGGCGATCCGCTTTGAGTCGGCGGACCACTCGGGCGCGTAGCGCATCGCCTTGCCGCCGCTGGTCAGGCGCTCGGGCTTGCCTGAACCGTCCTGGGCCACGACGTACAACTCCTCTTCACCGGACAGGTCAGAGATGAAAGCGATCTTCGAACCATCAGGCGACCAGCGCGCCCACTTGTCGTGGGCTCCGGAAGTAGCAGTGAGGTTGCGTGTGGCGCCTTTCTCGATGGGTGCGGTGAAGATGTCGCCGCGCGCGGTGAAGAGCGCCCGTTCTCCCTTCGGCGACAACTCGGCATCCTCGAGCTGGTTGGCGGCGGAGACGCGTGACGCACGCTTCCAGAGGCCATCGTCGGTCACGTCGATCTTGAGCGTCGTGGTCTTCCCGGTCTTCACATCGAGAACCAGCAGTTCTCCGCCGAGTTCGTACACGATCCGGCCCTTCTTGTCCGATCCCGGCCAGCGCACGTCCCAGGTGCGGCTGGTCGTCACCTGCGTCGTCTTAGCGGTCGCCACGTCATAGGCGAAGATGTTGAACGTGCCGTCGCGGTCGGACGTGAAGTAGATGGTGTCGCCGATCCACATGGGATCGCGGTCGGAGCGGACGTGATCGAGGATGCGCTTCGCGTCGTTCGTCTTGATATCGAAGATGAAGAGGTCGTTCGCCATGCCCCCGCTGTACCGTTTTTCCGGGCGGAAATCGCGATAGAGGGGTGAGTAGACGATCTTCGTGCCGTCGGGCGAGAAATCGCCCGCGCCCGATTCGGGCATGGGCAGGGCCTCGGCGGGGCCGCCGGTCATCGCAACGGTGTAGAGCTTCGTCTTGCCGAGCGTCCACGAATCGCGATGGGAGCGGAACACGACGGACTTGCCGTCGGGGGTCCAGCCGTAGACGTGCTGGTCGTAACCCCAGCGCGGCGACAGAGGACCACGTGCTGGATAGAACGTGAGCTGCTTCGGTTCCCCTCCAGTCGCGGGCATGACATAGACCTGTTCGTCACCGTCGTATTGGCCGGTAAAGGCGATCCACTTGCCGTCAGGCGAGAACTGAGCGAAAACCTCGATGCCCGGATGGGCGGTCAGGCGCGTGGCCGTGCCTCCACTCGCGGAGGTTGTCCAAAGGTCGCCGGCGTAGGTGAACGCGACGCGGTCGCCATGGATCGCGGGAAAGCGCAGAAGCTTCGTCTGGGCGGTCGCCGGTTGGGGGGCGGCGAACGCGACAAGAAGGGAAGCGGCCAGGACCGCGGGTTTGAAGGTCGAGAGCACGGGGAAACTCCTTACGAGTGAAACCAGATTAGGAACGTCACGTCAAGGTCGAGGCGGCCTCGTCCGCTCGCGCCGCCCGCCAGACTTTCCAGCGCTCGGCGGAAGTCAGAACAAATGCGAACGGAGACGAACGACGCAGCCTCTGTCCCCTGTCCCCTGGATCCACGAGGGCGGCCGCGACCTGGTCAATCGGCGCTTCCAGAAGAGCATCCCATGCACTCAGAAAATGAGGGTGCCTGGATCCCGTGGCCCGCCATCTCTGGACACGCTCGCGAGCGCGATCCCAGAGCGAAGGATCGGCGAGGAGACGACGCGCGACTGCAGCGTGCAGGGCCAGGCTGCGGGTTTCGATGGTTTCGGCGCCGCGCACGCCCATGATCTTAGGCCAGAAGCGGCTGCGTTCTGTCCCTAGGAGCCTGCGCGGCAGGAGGGCTCGTGGCCCCCCAAAGGAGCGGCTTCGCGCTCCACCAGGACAGCGCTCCGTCCGGGTGTCGAAGGGGCGGGATCGGCGGGGACGTCAGCGGGCGTAACCCTTTCGCGCCCACATCCGCCCTCCACCCTTCACCTTCACCTCGAGGCGTCTCCATCCGGGTGCTGGGTTCGCGGCGGGCGTGTAACTGAGAAGGTAGCGAGCGCGAACTTCTTCGAGAGCTTCGCGGAACGCTGCCGCGAGTTTCTTCGGATTCCTCTCCGTGACCGCACGGCCTCCGGTGGTCTCCGTGGCGGCTTTAAGGAGCGGACCGGGAGAGACACCCATCTCTTCGAGCGTGAACGAATAGACGAGCACGTTCCCTCTCGCCAGAGCCTCGATCACCTGATAGTCCTGAAGGAAGCTCGACGTGTCGGCTCCGTCCGTGAACAGGAACACCAGGCGGCGGGCTTCGGTGCGATCGAAGGCCAGAGACGCGGCGACAAGAGAGTCGCCAAGCGACGTGCTTCCAGAAGGAACGCTCCCTTTGAGGGCGCCGATGACCGAATCCCAATCAGAGGTGAACTTCGTGAGCCTGCGAACTTCGTGCGAGAAGAGCAGAAGGCCGGCGCGATCGGTCGGACGGAGCCCTTTCATCGCGGCCGAAGCGGCCTCGAGCAGAAGTTGCTGCCGGGAGCCGCGCACGCTCGCGCTTCCGTCGAAAAGGAGCAGCATGTCGATGGGGGTATTCGCATCCGTCCCCAGTGTCTCGAGGTTCTGCCGCACGCCGTTCTCGCGGACCTCGAAATCCTCGATACGGAGACCGGATGCGGGACGGCCGTCCCGCATGACCAGGACATCAACGCGGACAACTTCGGTCGAAGATTTGAAGGTGAGCGGTGCTTGCAGGGCCAGGGCCAGAAGGCACGCGACACTCATGGTTTCGCCTGCCACAACTCAGTGCGCAGCCGCGAGAACGTGCGCAGGGCCCGGGGCGATTGTCCGAGGCCGTACAGGGACCACGGCTCGAAAAATGCGGCGTTGGCCCTCGGCGCGGCGCTTCCCTCGTGCATTTCCTGGGCGAGCGCCTCGGCCTTCTCGTGATCATCGAGGAGGAGGAGAACCGTGGCTAAAGCAAGCCTCGCCGATTGCGCTCCGGGCACCTCGAGAAGCGCCGCCTCGAATTCTTCACGCGCCTCGTCAAGCCGGGGCGTCGATGCTGTCTGGTGGATTTCGCCAAGAAAGAGCCGGGCCAGATGTCGAATGTGGGGCGGTGCTTCCGAAGACAACACGGCGCGCAAATCCGCTACTGCTGATTGGTCCTGGGCCGTGAGCTGATAGGTCCGCCCACGACGGAGAAGGGCTTCGGGGTTGTTCGGTGACAGAGTGAGAGCGGCCGTGAGGTTCTCGAGGGCGAGGCGAGCGTCCTCGGTGCGCGCGCGATCGACTCGACGTTTCAAGAACGCAAGGTGTCCGGCGGCTGGCTCAGCCAGCAGTTCCCTCGGCGCTCCCCGGTCGGTTCGCAGGGAGAGTTCGAAAGCCGTTCCCACGGCGAGTCGCACCTGAAAGTCCCGAGGGAACAACTTCACCGCTTCGAGCGCATAGGCGCGAAGGCCCTCGCGATCGGTGCGCCCGTAGATCAGCGGCACGAGGGATCTCCACCATTCGAGCCGGAACTCGGACCAGCCTTCGTGTTTGGGATCGACCAGCTCGAGCAGCCGCCGCGCCAGGTCCAGATGGGCGGAGGGGACGCTCGGGAGGAGACCTGACGGGTTGTTGTACACATGGACCAAAGCCCGTTCGGTCTGCATGAGAACGGCCGCCCTCAGGTCGACCAGATCCCACTGCGTTTGCCCGGATACCAGAAAGCCGCGCAGGTCATAGAGTTCCTCTCGAACCTTCTGGAGCTGACTCCCGGTCCACGAATCGAGCGCGCGTAGGCTGGGTTCCCGATCGTTCGCCCGATACCGTCGGACGAGGGCGTGATACTCCCAAAGGCGCGATCGCACCTGAAGGTGCCTTTCGAGGCGGGGATCGAGCGCGCCCTGAGCCGTGGCCGAAACGCTGACCGGCCAAAGCACCATCGCGAGGGCCAGGGCCCTGCCTCCGGAGGCTGCGTTCATGGCCTCGGACGCTAGCAGACTGTTACTTCTCCGAAGCCTGCTTCGGCGGGCTCTGCCAGATCACGTTGACGATCAGCCACTTCCCGTCGAACTTCGCGAGGTGGAAGTAGTCGATGCCCCACTCCGCCACGAGCTTCGCGGTCGCGACCTGATCGAGGACTTCGAAAAGGGTGATCTCTTTGGGCGCGTCTTTGCGGAGCTTGCCGCTCTTGTTCCAGGTCTTCGCGACTTCGATCAGGCCATCGAAGGTCATACCGTTGCCGGCCCGGTACGCGGGATCGGTGGCGGAGCGATAGAAGCCGATCTTCGCGAGCTTCGGGTGAACGCTGCGCTCGATGCGCGAAGGATCAACGTTGTAGACGCCTTCGACGTAATCGAGTACGGCCTGACGCACGGCCTCTTCATCGGCCTTGTTCGCAGCCGCGTTTCCGAAGGACGACAGGCCGAGGGTCAAGAGGGTGACGAAAGCGAGCGACTTCATGTCGGTGTTCTCCTTGGTTTCGGTTTGAAGTCACCGATCCTAACGCCCGGAAGGTGCGTGGCCGGGGCGAATATCGG
>JANNJB010000318.1:0-10964 GCA_031405615.1 Vicinamibacteria bacterium
CGCCCGGGGACAGCCGCGTCGTCCTCCATCTTCACGTCCATTACCCGGAACTGCTGTCCGACATCACCACGCGCCTGTCGCGGAACCTTTTTCTTCCCGATCTGCTGGTGAGCGTCACCAGCGAGCAGTCGCGCGGCTCGGTTTCACATCAACTCGAAGACTACCGGGGCAGGGTGGTTGCGGTCGAGCTGGCGCCGAACCGGGGGCGGGACATCGGTCCGCTTTTCACCGCCTTCGGCCAGAGGATCCTGGCCGACTACGACTACGTCGGCCACATTCACACGAAGAAAACGGCGGCGGTGAAGGACGCGAACATGGGCGCTACCTGGTACCGGTTCCTCCTGGAGAACCTCATCGGCGGCGAATCGGGGGGCATGGCCGACCGGATCCTGGCCGCCATGCACGAGGATCCGTCGATCGGGATGACGTTCCCCGACGATCCCCACGTCGTGGGCTGGGGCGCCAATCGGACCGTCGCGGAAGACCTGGCCAAGAGGATGGGCCTGGGGAGGCTGCCCGACCACTGGAACTTCCCGGTGGGCACGATGTTCTGGGCCCGGACCGAAGCCCTGGCGCCCTTTGTCGGCCTGGCCCTCGACTGGGAGGACTATCCGGAGGAACCGCTGCCCTACGATGGCACAGTGCTTCACGCGATCGAACGACTGCTGCCCTTGACCCTTTCGCGGAGCCGGCTGCGCAGTGCGACCACGAACGTGTTCGGGTGCACGCGGTGAAGATCGCGATCTTCGGCGGTGGGGGATTCATCGGGTCCGCGATCGCCGACCGCCTGCTCCAGGACCGGCACGAGTTGCGCATCTTCGAGCGCCCCCGGGTCGAGCCTTTTCGCGAGTTCGTTCCGAGCGAAAAGGTCGAGTGGGTGACCGGTGACCTCATGAGCGTCCATGACGTGAGCCAGACCCTCGATGGCATGGATGCCGTGATGCATCTCGTCTCCACCACCCTCCCGGGAAACTCCAACGAGGACATGGTGTACGACGTCGAGACCAACCTCGTGGCCACTCTGCAGTTGCTCGGCGCGATGGTCACGAAGGGGGTGCGGAGGATCGTGTTCATCTCATCGGGCGGCACCGTCTATGGCGATCCGGTCTACCTTCCCATAGACGAGAAGCACCCGACCGAGCCCCGCGTCTCCTATGGCGTCACGAAGCTGGCGATCGAAAAATACCTGCTGCTGCACGAACACCTCCATGGAATGAAGGCGAATATTCTGAGGGTCGCGAACCCGTTTGGTGAGCGTCAGCGCGTGACCACCGGGCAAGGGGCGGTGACCGCATTCCTGAGCCGGGCGCTTCAGAATCAGCCGCTCGAGATCTGGGGCGATGGCAGCGTTACCCGGGACTACATCCACGTGAGCGACGTGGCCGACGCCTTCGCGCGCGCGGTCAGTTATGAAGGGCCGCAGTCCGTCTTCAACATCAGTTCCGGGATGGGAACGAGCCTCAACGAACTGATCGCAATCATCGAGGAAGTCCTTGGCCGCGATGTCGCACGCCGATACCGCCCTGGGCGGCCCTTTGACGTGCCGGTAAGCATCCTGGACAATTCCCTGGCCCGCCGTGAGCTCGGATGGGAGCCGCGAGTGAGTCTGAGGGAAGGAATGGCCCGCACCGCCGCCTGGATCCAGGCAACCTTGAGTTCCTGACCCACGTGCACCGCACTCCCCCCGGGCCGGCGTGAGCGACCGTTCACGAGGCCTGCCCGACGCCCCCCGCTGGCAAACCTGGCTCCCTCATGTGTTGGTCGTCGCGTGGCTCGGCTACCTGGGGCTTGCCGTCTGGCAGCACGCTCTCCACAGCGTCCAGCCTCCCCTCTACGACCCGCTCGGCTACCTGTCGAAAGCCATGTCGTTTTGGCGCGCGGTCGAACAAGGCGGCCTCTTCAACCCGCTCAGTCTGGAGCCCACGGCGCGCCCGCCCGGCACGATCCTGATGTCGTATCCGTTTGGGTTCTCGCCGGACTTCCACGGTTTCCATTTCCGGTCGGTCTTTCTCCCCATCCTGTGCATCGTGGCCGCCGTCTACATCGCCGCCGGTCGGGAGCAGCTCGCGAGGGCGGGCTCGCACGTGGCCGCGATATCCGTGCTCTTCTCCTCCCTGCCGATGTTCTACCACTTCGACTGGAAGGAGAACGGCGGTCCGGTGCGTTGGGGCCTTGTGGACAACTTCCACGCGGGGGTGGCGGCCCTGGCCGTTGCCGCCCTGGTGCGGAGCCTCGCGATCCGATCGCGGCGTCTGCTTCTTCTCGCCGCGCTCCTGGCCGCGCTGACCCTGTTGATCAAGCCATCCGGCCTCATGGTCATGGCGTTGATGCCGCTCGTCTGGCTGATCACGATCGCCTTCGAAGCGTTTCACTCGTCGGAACACTCTCCGCCCCGGCCCGCTCTCCGCGCCTATCTTCTCCAGGGAGGCCTCGGAATGTCGGGAGTGTTCGCCGCCGCCATTGTTCTCTGCATTTCCGGTGGTTATCTCTCCACCCGCAACTTCGCCTATGCAAGCCAGGCGCTAAACGTCTTGAAGGGGTTCGGGCCGGATTCGGTCGCGGAGACGTTGAGGCGGTTTCACCAGAGTTCGGGCGAGGCGGTTGTCCTGTGGTTCTTAGGAGCAAGCGGGCTGTTCCTTCGGGTTATTCAGAGGCGGCAACAGGGAGACCCGACGCGGCTCGCCAGGGCGCAAGGGCTCCTCGCCTGCGCACCGGCGGTTTGGTGCCTCGGGTTCTTGTACTGGTGGGGAGTGCAGGGCGGCGGCGGTCAAATCCGGTACTTCTATCCCTTTCTCCTCATGGGATTGATTTGCGCTGTTCCGGCCGCTTTGTGCGCATGGCCGCACGGCAGTCGTCCTGTTCGCTTCGTCCTCGTGGGATTGTGCGCCGTGCCCGCGGTTGGGATCGGTGCTTTGCTGGCCGCGGGAGATTCCCCACCCCCCTCCTGGCAGCGAATCGCCGGGGTTGGCGTTTCCGTCGGAGACGACGCGCCCGAAGTCCGCCAGGCCTATGCCTTTCTCGACGAGGTCAGGAAAGGGAGCGTGAACGCGCGGGTGTTTTCGTTCTCGAATGGAGTGCCGGCCGCGATCTTCGAGAACGTGGGCGCCTACGAGGGGATGGTGCGGCCAGGGCTCAGGAACTTCGAGGTGATCATTCCGATGGACTGGGTGCGGGGTTTCACGGTTCGGAAGGACGAGATGGTCGAGGCCGACTACATCCTGATAACGAAGTACACCCAGGAACAAGTCGACTTGAATCTGGCGGTGAGGAACGTGGATACTTTCGCGGCCGAGAGGGGTGTTTTCGAGGCGTGGCTTCTCACCTGCGATGAGCGGTCCGGCCTCGAGGTCGCGTCTGATGGAAGGAAGCTGCGGCTGCTGCGGATCGTGGATCGCGAGGCGTTCCGACGGGCGGCTGCCGATCTCGTGACGGCGCGCGTCTGGCGGCCCGAGTTCGTGGCGGCAAACCCCCCGGGCTGGTGGAATCCCGAGGCGGCCGCTTCCTACGTCAAGAAGCCGGCGGCGCGCGAGATCGACTTCGAAGGCATCTATCGCGTCCACGCACTCGCCATCCACCGCACCGGCCAGGACATCCGGATGGAAGTGTGGTGGGAGGAACTCCGGCATGAGGAGGCCAAAAACGAGCGCTATCTGTTCCTTCATCTCGTAGATGCGGCGGGCCGCATCCTGCACAATGAGCAGATCGCCCTCTTCCCCTTTCGGCCGCCCGCCGAGGATCGAAGATGGCGCTATGGCTCCGTGACCTGTATCGGAGTGAACCCGGCAGCCGTGTCGCTCGCCTATGGCGTCTACCACTCGCAGCGAGGGCTGCTCGCCGCCGCCGCGGATCGAACGGATTGGGGGGGGAGGCGTGTTCTGGTGGGTCTGGAGCCATGAGGACGGGCAGGAGATATCCTGAAAACCTGACCATGACGGAAATCGACCCCGCCTTTTCCGCGCCGGATTTCGAACCGGGCTCAACTTTGACGGCGCAAACGGCCGCCCCGGTCTCAAGGTCGGCTTCAGGCGCGGGAGCGGTCGTCGCCTTGATCCTTTGCGGGGCCCTCTTCTGCACGCTCTCGGTCGCGACGGAGCGCGGTTTCTACTATTGGGATTTCGCCGCCTATCAGAACCAGACCCTGAACGCTGCCGATCAGGCTGGCAGACTCTTCGCAAAGGGCGGGAGTTTCAGCGCACCGCTCTTCACCGTCCCGCTCATTCCATGGGTTCTTCTGCTCGGGGACAGCCGCCTGGTCTTCGTCCTGGCCGTGTACTTCACGTTCTTCGTTCCCTATCTCCTTCTCGCAGCGGTCATCGCGAAACGAGTGCTGCCGGAGCGGTCTCACGACGTCGCGATCGTGACCGCCGCGGCCGCGCTCCTCACCTCGGCCGCGTGGTCTCACGTCCTGCAAGGCTATCCGGACATCGCCGGCGCCGCCTTGATGGTCGCGTGCGTGCTTTCCTACGGGCGAGCGAAGCCGGGAATCGGGCTCCTGATGTCGGTGAGAATTGGCGTGCTCGCCGGCCTCTCGATCGTTCTGCGGCGGCACTACGTGTATGCGGTGGCCGCGCTGTACGCCGGGATGTTCCTCGACGCAATCGCCTGCTCCCTGATCCTGCGGGGTCGAACGCCCGTCCGATTTCCGCTGGTTCGTCATGGGTTCTTTATCGCGGTCTCCGGCGTGGCTTCGCTCGGGATGATCGCCCTCGTGACTCCCGGATTCTTCGCGATGGCCATGAACACGACCCGCGGAGAGATGGCGCCCTACGAGCAGAGCGTTGCCGCGACCCTCGTCAGCATGGTGGCTACGGTCGGAGCGGTGCCTCTGCTGCTTTCGGCGCTCGGTTGGGTGTGGATCGGGCGCCGCGCCGCGCCCTGGCCCTCCGAGCTTCGCCTGGTCTTCCTCGCGACCGCGGCCTGGGTGATCATCTGGGGGGTTCAGGCTCGACAGCAGCCCTACCACTACCCGCATTGGCTTCCGCTGTTCGTGATCCTCGGACTTGTATGGTTGTGGTCGAGCCTCGCCAACGGCACGGCCGCGCGGTGGCGAACGTCCGCGCGGCTCTCGATCGCGAGCCTGCTCATAGTGGGCTGGGTGCTGTCCATGCCGCTGCTCGCCGCCAGCATGCCGGACGCGACGCCCCTGCGGATGTTTCCGGACCGAATGCGGCGCAGCTCGAACCCGGCCTATGGCGCCATCACCGACCTTGTCCACACATTGCGGGCGGTCACGCGGAGCGGCGAGCCGATCCTCGTCGCGGCATCCTCCCTCGTCTTGAACGTCGACATCGTGCGATCCGCCGAGGTCGCCATCTACGGACGCGAGAACGCGCGCCTCAACATACTGAATTCTCCGCAGACCGATTCGGAACCCCTCCCGACGGACATGCTGCTGGGAGCGCAGGTGGTGGTGGTGGCCGAACCGTTTCAGCACCACCTCGCGGCCGAGCACCAGGAGGTGGTGAGCGTTCTGGTCGAGGCGTTTCGCGGGGGATGGCCGGTCAGTCAGGATTTCGAGCTTGTGCCGTCCGCGTTTCCGCTGCCCGAGCCGGGGGGACAGATCCGGGTGTACCGGCGCCACCGGCCCTCATCTCTCGAGGTCGCCGCGGATACAACCAGTCGGATCGAGGCCTTCGTGCTCGGTCGCGCGACTGGCGGCGCCATCTGGCTCGTTCGATCCGAATTCCCTTCCCAGAGCGTGCGCGATGCGGACGGCACGGTTCGCGTGAACGCCCATCCTTCTCGCGCGTCGACGCGCAAGCCCACGCGCATCGCGCTGTTCGGGGACTCACCGCAGGCGGGTGAGATATCGGCGATGGTGTCGTTCTTTGACGCTCGCTGCGCGGGGATCGAGGTGGTGGCGCTTGCGGGGTCGGGGGAGAAGCCGGAGGAAGTGCCGCTCGGGATCTTTGCTCCTGGCGCCAGCGATGCGCCGCTGCGGGGGAGCCTGCCGAGGCTTGGGGGACGCCCGCTCGCGCTCGAGATTCGAAGCGCTCCGGCACATCCGGAGAACATCGATTTCTGCACGGTTGGACTCAGGAGCCTGAAGCTTTCCCCGGCCCCCCAAAATCCTCCACCCGTTCGATGACGGATGAGGGGCGCCCGCGGACATTCTGCAGGACGAGCCAGACGTATTCGCCGAGGATGCCGAGCCCGAGGCTCAGGATCGAACCGAAGAAGGTGATGGCGACCACGGTGGCGGTGTATCCCGACACCGGGATTTGTCCCGTCAACCGGGCCCCGAAGAGAACCGCGGCGAAGATCACGGCGGTAACCGTGCCAACGCTGCCGAGCGCCAGCAGCAGTCGGATGGGCAGGTCGGTGAAATTGAAGACGCTGTCCACGCAGTAGCGGAGCTTCTTTCCGAGGGTCCAGGCGCTGCGTCCTTCCATCCGCGCCTGCCGCTCGTAGGGCAGGTAGGCCCTTCGGAATCCGAGCCAGAAGAGCAGCGCGATCAAGTTGGCATTCGATTCCCGCAAGGCGATCAGCCGGTCACGGACCGCCCGTGTGCACCCGAAGATATCCACGCCACCAGGCGGCAGTTCCGGCAGCACGAATCGCCGATAGACCCTCCAGAAGAGGCGTGACGCCATCTCGTCCAGCCACGGATCGGTCCGCTTGGTGCGGACGCCGAACGCGATGTCGGCTTCGTCCCTGCGCAGGATGTCCAGGAATCGCAGCGCCAGCTCGGGCGGCTCCTGCAGGTCGGCCGCCATCACGACCATGTAGTTGCCCGACGCGATTTCGAGTCCCGCCCGGATCGCGTTGAACGACCCGAAATTCCGGCTGAGCGAGACGAGGCGGGATGAGAACCCCGCAGCGCCGAGCCCGCTCCGGAGGATCTCGGCGCTGTGGTCAGGGCTGCCGTCCACGACGAACACCGCCTCGACCGGCAGGGGGCACTCTTTCGCCACGTCTCCCAGCGCCCGCAGCAAACGGCCCAGGCTTTCTTCGTTCTTGTACACCGGCACGACAATCGAGAGGGTCTCGACGCCGGTGGTCACGGGGAGCTTCCGGGTTCTGTGGAGGGTCCCGCGGCTCCTTGTCGCGACTCCGCCCGCAACTCCAGAAAGTCCGCGTAATCGCGGATGTAGTCGTCGGCCCGGTACTCGTCCGAGGCGAGAACGAGCAGGAGCGCGTCGGGCGAGTATTTGTACTGGCTGGCCCAGACCATAGGCGGCACATGGACCCCAAGGCTGGGGGAGTCGAGCACGACGATGTCTCGCTCCATGCCGTCGTCGACCATGAGGTGCACCTGGCCGCGGAGACAAACCAGGAACTGGTGGAGCGTCCGGTGGGCGTGCTGGCCGCGGATCTCCCTCGTGGGCACTTCGAAGACGACGAAGAAGCGCCGGACCTCGAACGGTATCTCCCTGGACACCTCGCCCGCCACGAGAGCTCCTCGGAGATCCTCGGCGCGGGTCAGGCGGGTCAGAGTGACGCCGCTGACCGGCGTGCCCGGCACTCCGGCGCTTGCCGGTCCCGCGGGCCGAATCGAGCCTCGGTCCGCGCCGGAGGCAACGTAGCCCACGATGTGTCCGGGATTACCCGCGACGATCGCATTAGCGGGAACGTTTCTGGTGATCACGGCGCCCGCACTCACCATGGCGTGCTCACCCACGGTGAGACCGGGCAGGATTGTGGCATTCGCGCCGATGGACGCGCCGCGCTTGACCAGCGTGCGCAGGAACTGAGGCGGCCGTTGTCCGCTGCGGGGAAAGGGGTCGTTGGTGAAAGTCGCGTTGGGACCGACAAAAACGTCGTCTTCGAGCGTGACGCCGTCCCAGAGCTGCACACCACTCTTGATCGTGACCCGGTCGCCCACGACCACGTCATTCTCTATGAACACGTGATCGCAGATGTTGCAGCCTTCGCCGACACGGGATCCGGGGAGGAGGTGCGCGAATGCCCACACCCGCGTCCCACGCCCGATTCGTGACGTTTCCACCACAGCGAGTTCATGCTGGAAGTACTCCGGCGGATCCGTGGGTGCGTGCCCCTTTTCGCTGATGGTCGTCATTTTAGGTTGCCCGTCCCCGTGTGTGGCCCCCCGGTGAAATGCCGTGCAGGGCCGCACGGTCTTTGCGGAAATTATAGGCGAGCCCGCTTGCGCCCAGGCAGACTCCCGGCGATGCTGTGGCGATCGATGGCGACGCCGCGCGGTCGGCGCGAACTTGAAGTGGAACAGACTGATGACACAGCAGAGTGCCGCGGAGATCTTCGAGAAGCTCAATCGGGCCTACCTCGACCTCATTCCCGATGTCTCCCCGGTCGTTGCCGACGATGAAAGGATGGGAGGGGCTCAGAATCTCCGCCACTACTTCGGTGTCGGGCAATCGGCCCTGCGCCTCGTGAAGCTGGGGCTGCTGGCGAGCGGGAAATCGCCTGACTCCGTGAGGAGCATCCTGGACTTTCCCTGCGGCCACGGGCGCGTGCTGCGGACTTTGCATGCAGCCTTTCCCAGCGCGCGCCTGACCGCCGGCGATCTGTTGCGCGAAGGAGTCGCCTTCTGCGCGGACACCTTCGGGGCGACCCCGGTCCACTCGCGGCCCATGCCGACGGTGGACATCTTTCCAGATGCAGGCGGGTACGACCTGATCTTCGTGGGCTCACTGATGACGCACCTCGACTCGCCGCAGTGGCCCCATTTCCTGGGCTTGTTCGAGACCCTGCTCGCTCCCGAGGGATTGCTGATCGTCACGACACACGGCCCTTTTGTGGCCTACCGCATGCAGCAAGGCGTCAGCTATGGCTATGGCGACGCGCACGCCCCGAAAGACGCGGCGGCCTGGACACCCGCCGACGGAGACGCCCTCGCGACGGCGGCCAACCGCGGCATCCTGCACCTATTGCGTCAGTATCAGCAGACGGGGTTTGGCTATCTGGATGACGGTTCCAACGGCTATGGGATCACCCTGTCGACGCCGGCATGGACGCTGCGGAAGCTCGAGAACCTCAAGTCGCTGCGTGTCGTGACCTATCTCGAGCGCAACTGGGACAACCATCAGGACGCGGCCATCCTGATCAAACGGCCCTTCGTGACTCCGGACCCTGTCGTGAATCACCCGTTTCTCTAGAAACCCTCTCTCCCTCCACTATCCTTGGCGCGCCTCGATCCAGAATCTGGTAGCCGATTTGTTTGACACGATCTACGTTCATGCCGGTCTGCCCAAGACCGGATCCACTTTCATCCAGAATGGGTTGCAGGCGCTGTCCCGGGCCGGTTTGCTGAGTCGCGTCGCCTATCCGGTGGCGAATCCCGAACTCGGGTCGGGCAACGGCAGCGCCCTTTCCCAGGCCCTCATCTTCACCAATCCGGCCGAGACGACGAGACCGCAACTCGAGTCCTACGTCGACGACCTGCTGAACGCGAACCGGGGCCCGGCCCGAAATCTGCTGATCTCGAGCGAGGATCTTTGCTACGCCGACGTCGAGAAGTTCGCCCGCCTGAAAGAAGTGCTCCTGACCCATGGGAAGGAGGTCAGGCTGATCGTCTCCGCCCGCCCGCTCCGGGCCTGGACCTATTCGGTGTACCTGCAGCTCGTGAAGGCCCATGCCCTGGCCGCGGACTACGACGAGGCGTGGCTCGAGGCGCACACCGGGGATTTCCTCTACTACTTCCGGAACCTGGACCGGTTCAATGTCGACGCGATCACCTTTCGATACCAGGGAAAGGGATTGCTGCGCGTCTTCCTTCGACTCATCGGCGAGGACGAAGGTCTCGCCAATCAGGTCCCGGATGCCATCGCCAACCGCAGCCTGAGCCTCGAAGAACTCGAGGTCATGAAGACGGTCAACCGCGTGTTCCGGGACGAGGCGGTGTCCCGGCTGATCAGCCGTCACCTCGTGAACGCCGAGCCGATCCGGGAAGGTGCTCGATTCCCGGCACGCCGTGAAGACCAGTTTCAGGCTTTCGCCTCCACCTTCGCCCTGAAGCTCGACCGGTTTCCCGGTCCGGTGATGAACGCGATAAAGAAGATCCTGTTCGATGAGCAGCCACCGCCCCCTGCGGCAGAGCGGGGGAACGATGGCGCCGGGAAGAATGACGACGACCGCGGCGGCCTGCCCGCTTTCGAAGTCGAAGTGGCGCTGCGCGCCCTGCAGGAGCTCCTGGCCGCGAAGGGCGGAAGCCGCGCCGCGCACGACCAGCTCCTGGCCTACGCGGCTGGTTTGAAGCGCACCAGTGAATCCTTCGATCCCATCCACTACCTGCTGATGCACCCGGATGTCCTGAGCGCGGGAATGGACCCATGGCTCCACTTCCAGGAGCACGGGCGCGCGGAGGGGCGAGCCGGCGCGTTCAAGCTTCGAGGCCCGGTCTGATCTCGACGCCGGTCAGCCCTTCGCGGGGGTCTGAAGTCGATTCGCGAGGAGCATCGTCGCCTGGAACAGGCGCGCGCGAAGTCCCGGGTTCCCCTTGCGAAACACCCCGACGGTGTCGCCCCAGGGCCCGCTTCCCGGATCCGGGTGCGGTTCCCAGTCGGTGGTGACGTCGAGCAGTTCGCAGGAGCCGAACCGGGCGAGCGCCCGATAACCGTCCGGATAGAAGCGCCAGCAATCCTGCGGATAGCGATGCTCGGGGCCGCGCGACGGGGCGATCAGGAAGATCCGGCCGCCCGGCTTGAGGACGCGCAGCATCTCGAGCCAGGACATCCAGAAGTACTCGACATGCTCGAAGGCCTGCCCCGACACGACCAGGTCGAAATATCCGGACGGGAATGGCAGGCGGTACGGCGATTTCAGCACCACGTCAACGCCGGGACCGGCTTCGAGGTCGATCCCGGTGTAGCTCCAGTTCCGGCTGCCGAACAGCATCCGATACGAACCGTTGACGTCGTAAGAACCGATATCCACCACCGACAACGTCTGCTTTGGATCCAGATAGCGGGAGACCAGGTCCGCCATGTGCTCGTAGGAACTCTTGTGCATGGTCAGCGACTCGTTCTTTCGGTTGGGCGCCGGTC
>JANNJB010000319.1:0-2246 GCA_031405615.1 Vicinamibacteria bacterium
GGATCGGGAAAAAGACCGGTCTGCCGTTCGTTGCCACGAACGACGCGCACTACCTTCATAAGGACGACCACGAGGCGCATGCGGTGCTGCTCTGCATCGGCACCGGCAAGAAGCTGGCCGATCCGAACCGCGACGTTCTTCTTACCCATGGCCTTGCGGAGCATGTCGGCCTCGCCCATCGTGAAGCCCGCGATGGCGGCCGCGATCTGCATGACCTGCTCCTGGTAGACCATGATGCCGTAGGTCTCGCCCAGGATCGTCTCGAACGACGGATGTTCGTACGTAACCTTCGTCTGCCCGTGCCGACGTTTGACGAAGTCGTCGATCATCTGCATCGGGCCCGGCCGATACAGGGCGTTGAGCGCGGTGAGATGGCCCAGGCGATCCGGCTTGAAGCGGCGCAGGACGTCCTTCATGCCATCCGACTCGAACTGGAACACGCCGTTCGTCTTGCCGGTGGAGAAAAGCTCGTACGTCTTCTTGTCGCCATCCTCGAGCAGCGAGGGGTCGATCTTCTCGCCCGTCTGCTCCTCGATCATCTTCACGCACCGGTCGATCAGCGTGAGCGTCGACAGGCCCAGGAAGTCCATCTTCAGGAGGCCGATCTCTTCGACGCCCTTCATGTCGAACTGAGTGACGACCGACTCGGTGCCGGGGAACTTGTAAAGCGGCACGAGTGTGGCGAGCGGCACGGGAGAGATCACGACGCCGGCCGCGTGAGTGGAAGCGTGGCGCGTGGTCCCTTCCAGGCGCTTGCCGATGTCGATGACGCGCTTCGTCAGCTCTTCCTTCTTATATGCGTCGGCCAGAGCCGGCGAATCCTGAAGCGCCTTCTCGAGCGTCATGCCGAGGTCGGCGGGAACCATCTTCGCGATCCGGTCGCTGTCAGCGAAAGAAAGGTCCAGGACGCGCGACACATCGCGCACCACGGCCTTGGCCTTCATCGTCCCGAAGGTGATGATCTGGGCGACGTTCTCGCGGCCGTACTTCTGGGTGACGTACTCGATCACTTCCCCTCGCCGGTTCTCGCAGAAGTCGATGTCGATATCGGGAGGGCTGATGCGTTCTTCGTTCAGGAACCGCTCAAAGATCAGACCGTTCTCCATCGGATCGATGTCGGTGATCTTGAGCGAGTAGGCGACCAGGCTCCCCGCCGCCGAACCACGGCCAGGCCCGACGGGAATCCCACGATCCTTCGAGAAGCGGATGAAGTCGCCGACGATCAGAAAGTAGGCCGAGAAGCCGACGCGATGGATGACGCCGATCTCGCGAGTGAGACGAGCCTCGTAGTCGGCAATGGCGACCTTGAGCCGCCCCGAAGTCGCCAGCGGCTCGAGCACCTTCAGACGCTCGGCAAACCCGTCGCGCGTCACCTTCTCGAAGAAGGTCTCGGTGGTGTAGCCCGCAGGCACGTCGAACCTCGGGAACTTGTGGGTGGTGTCGAGCTTGAACTCCACCATGTCGGCGATCTTCACGGTGTTCGAAAGAGCCTCGGGCACGTGCCCGAAGAGCGCCTCCATCTCGAGCCCGGTCTTCACGTAGAACTCGTCGGTCTCGAACGCGAAACGGTTAGGGTCGGCGAGCTTCTTGCCGGTCCCGATGCACAGCAGCACCGCGTGCGCCTCGTGGTCGTCCTTATGAAGGTAGTGCGCGTCGTTCGTGGCCACAAACGGCAGACCGGTCTTCTTCCCGATCCGCATCAGACCCTTGTTCACCTTGGTCTGATCGGGAATCCTGTGATCCATCAACTCCAGGAAGAACCGGTCCTTCCCGAAGATGTCGCAGAACTCCATGACGGACTTGGTGGCCGCCGCCTCGTCGTCGCGCATCAGACACTGAGAGATCTCGCTCGCGAGACACCCGGAGAAACCGACCAGCCCCTTGCTGTGCGCGGCCAGGACTTCCTTGTCGATACGAGGCCGGTGATAGAACCCCTCGGTGTAGCCAATGGACGAAAGCTTCGCGAGGTTGTGATAGCCCTCGTTGGTGGTCGCGATCATGCCGAGGTGGTTGTAGGCGTTGGCAATGCCCCCGCCACTCTTCTCGAGACGCGACCCAAGCGCCACGTAGCTCTCGAAGCCAATGATGGGCTTGATCCCAGCCTTCTTGCAGGCAG
Organism: Vicinamibacteria bacterium; assembly: GCA_031405615.1. Taxonomy (GTDB): domain Bacteria; phylum Acidobacteriota; class Vicinamibacteria; order Fen-336; family JAGNNV01; genus JAGNNV01. Next base: position 2,117 of record JANNJB010000319.1, read on the forward strand.
CCGCCCACCCCACCGCCCCGAACATCGCCCCGTGGTCGGTGATGGCCATAGCCTTCATCCCCATCGACTTCGCATGCTTCGCTAGTTCGTCAAGATGACAAGCCCCGTCAAGAAGCGAAAACTCGGTGTG
>JANNJB010000320.1:0-4620 GCA_031405615.1 Vicinamibacteria bacterium
TTTTCGCGAGACAGGTCGCGAGGATCTCGTCGAGCTGGGGCGGCAGGTTTGGGTTGAACTTCAGGACCGAACCCACCTCCAGATGCACGATCTGATACGCGAGATTCGCGACGGTGTCGCCCACGAAGGGCCGCTCCCCGGTGCACAGCCAGTACAAGATCCCGCCCAGAGAGAAGATGTCGCTTCGGCCATCGATCTTGCGGCCGAGGAACTGCTCGGGAGACATGAAGGCGGGGGTGCCCACGAGGGACCCCTTGGTGTTGGTGTTGGTCCCCCCGCCAACCTTGGCGATGCCGAAGTCGGAGACCTTGGCCCGTCCATCGCGGCCGATCAGGATGTTCGCGGGCTTCATGTCGCGATGAACGATGCCCTGCGCGTGCGCGTGATCCAACGCTTCGGCGGCCGCGATCATGATCTCGAGCGTGCGTTCGAGGCTGGGCCTCTGGCGCGCCGCGAACTGCTGGAGGGTTTCCCCTTCCACGAACTCCATCACCATCGCGGGACGGCCGAGGTGGTCCTCGATGAAGTCGTAGACCGTTACGATGGCCGAATGGGTGAGTTTGCCCACCGCCTTGACCTCGCGGCGGAAGCGCCGCTCGTATTCTTCGGAGGACTCGTCGTCGCTGTGCGAGGTCAGGATGCTCTTGATGGCGACAACCCGGTCGATCTTCGGATCCCGGGCTTTGTAGACGACGCCCATGCCGCCTCGGCCGAGTTCTTCGAGGAGTTCGTAACGGCCGAACACGGGCAGCACTCCCGGCCCGGTCTTCGGGTTCTGCCCAAGGAGCGTGGGCGCATCCCGGTCGACGCCTCCGTCACGGCTCGCCGGTGCGCGGCGTCGCTTCTGGCCGGGCTGGGAAGTCTCGGGTCGCGGCGTCCTGCCCACCTTTGTGGGCGCGTCCGAGGGATCGGGGCCCAGATGAAGAAAGTCCGAAAGCGATGCGCCGCTCGCGGACATGACGGTCGGGCGGGGCGTGAGGCCCGCGACAGTGGAGGGCGGACTCAGGGAAGTGGACTCCGCATCCGAGGGCAGGCCCGCCACCGTCGCGCCGGCCCCCACGGCCGGGGCGACGGCCGAGGCGATTGGCGGAGGGACCGCGGTGATAGGGGGCGGTGTCAGTTCAGATTCCGCGGGCGAAGGCGGCGGGTCAGGGGCACGCTGAGCGGACGCGGGCGGCGCCGGGGGATCGGCCGCCTCCGTGGCCTTCTTTCGTGTCTTCGTCGACTTCGTGATCCTTCGACGGATAGCCCCGGACACGCGCTCGACGCCGTGAACTAAGAACGAACGGACAAAGAAGACCGCCACGCTGAGGAGGAGGGGCAGAAAGCTTGGTTTCTCGGACGGCCAGACCAGATCGACCCCGCTCGCGATCTGGGCGAGCAGAGGGTCCGCCACCTTCCGGAATTTGATCAGCCCCGCCATGTTGTCCCAGGCCGCGGGATGCTGGAACTGCAGGCCGAAAAGAATGAAGAGCGCCGTAATCAGCCCGATGCCGGCCAGATCCACCGTGTACCGAAGCGCCCAAAGGCCGCGATCGGCTGCCCGGAGAAGATCTCTCATGAAGGGACGGCGGCGGCGGGTTCGACTGCTCTTACGGTCATGGCCCCAAAACACTCCAATGGGTCAGGGTATTCCATCGGGGTGTCTCGGATCATACACACTGGAGATATCTCTTGCGGGTATCCGCAGGCAGGAGATAGCATTAAGGCATTCCATCGACGCTGTTCACACCCTAAAAATCAAACCCGCCGCGGGCACCCGATTTCCAGAATATTGAATCGGAAGGGGCGTCGTGTTTCCCTAAATTCTTGGAAATCGAGGAGTCAACCCCTTGGCGCTGACCGGACTTGAGGCTTTGGACACGACCGCCGGTGGCCTCGCCGACGACCGCGTGTATCTCCTGCACGGACCAAACGGCGGGGGAAAAACCACGCTGGCCCTGCAGTTCATCTACAAGGGACTGCTCCTCGGGCAGGAAGCGGCGATCATCACCAGACGCCCCGCGCGCGCGATCTTCGATCACGGCAGGGCCTTCGGCTTCAATCTCGAGCCCTTCTGCAAGGACGGCAAGCTGGCCATCATCGAGTACCTGCCGAAGGTGGTGGAAAACTCCATTCGCCTGCGCGACGAAGAGCGTCTCTTCCAGGAACTGCTGCACGTGCTCGATGAGTCCGAACCGAAGCGCCTCGTGTTCGATCCGCTGACTCCCCTCCTCACCACCGGTTCAGCCTCGGTCTCGGTCTTCCGCGCGCGGACCCTCATCGAGTCCCTGAGCACGCTGCGGGCCGCGTCTCTCCTCCTGCTCGATACGCCCGAAGCCAACGAGCACATCGCGAACTGCAAGGACTTCGTCTACGGCATCCTCCAGTTCGTGCCGGGCGAACACGGCCGCTGCCGCCTCAACCTCGAGCGTTTCCCGGGCCTCAAGGGCCGGCCGCCGGTGATCGAGTTCGAAGCGAGTCCGGGAATAGGGCTTGTGTCACATGTGGTGGCTGCCGCCCCGGGACCGGCCGCGGCGCGAACCGCGAGCGTGCTCCTCGCCGAACCCGACGCGGCCCAGCGCGAAATGCTCAAGGGGCTCCTCGGAAAAACCTGCACCGTGGTGGAAGCCGAGGATGGCGCCGACGTGCTTGCGAAGGTGGCGGTGGCCCCCCCGAGCCTCGTGATCATCGACGCGGATGCGCCCGGGATCGATGGAGTCACCCTGTGCAAGCGCCTCCGGCAGAATGGTCTCAGCATGCCCGTGCTGCTTCTCTCGAATCCGATTCGGAGGACGCGCGATCGCGTGGCGATCATGGCCTCGGGCGCCGACGACCTGGTGGAACGCCCGTTCGACAGCCGCATCCTCACCCTCAAGGTCCAGGCCCTGTTGCGCCGAACCCTCGGAAGTTCCTTCGAAGTGGCCGCGGATGCCACGCCGCAACGGGATACCACGATCTCCACCGAGGATCCCGCCTACTTCGAGCAGCGCGTTCAAGGCGAGTCGGCCATCTGCAAGGCGCATGGCCTGAAGGCAGGCGTCGCGGTACTGCGCCTGACCCCGGGAATGGCCTCTGGGGTGCCCGGCCAGCAGCTTCGTGATCTGGCCCTCTCCCTCATCCGCGAATACGATCTGGTGCAGCTCGGCCGGCACCACGTTTCCGTGCTTCTCGCCGAGACCGACGACACCGGCATCCGCGCGTTCTTGCGCCGCTTCGCCGAGGGCTGGAATCGAACGCCCGCACCGATCGTGCATTTCCACACGCTTGACGGCCAGGAAGCCTCGCTCGCGGCGGCGCTCGAGATCGTCCGCACCGCGTCGGCCGAGGACACGTTTGCCTAGAGGGCGCGCGGCGGGACTCCTCGCCGCCGCTGCCACCGCCGGCCTCGTTGCAGGCGCTTCGACCACGGCCGCGCAGGCCCCCGGCTCCCCTCGAGCGGCTCTGGTTCAAGCGCTCGAGTTCGTGCGCGCGAAGGATTGCGGGTCGGCGGAACCACTGCTCCGTCAGGTCATCACGACCCAGAGCTTCAATGTGGCCGCGCGCCGTCTGCTCGGCCGGTGCCTGCTCGAAGCGGGGCGCTGGGACGATGCGCGACCGCAATTCGAAGCGTTGCTCGAACTCGCTCCCGAAGATGAAAACGCCCTCGCGGGCCTGCGCGCTTCCGTGGCCGCGGGTCAGAAGATCGAATCGGCGCGTCAGGTCGAGCAGATCGAGTCGCGCCGCACTCGCGCGGAGCAGCTTCGGGCGCAATACGAGATCCGCGACGCGGTGACGATGGTCGTGGAAGGCCGGAACGACGATGCGGAGAAGGCGCTCCTCGACATCATGGGCCGGCGGCCCGAGGAGACCATCGCGGGAACGAGGCTCGCCGAGCTCTACTCATCGACTCGGCGCTTCGCCGAAGCGGCGCGGCTTTTCGAGAGCCTTTCCCTCAAACCCGAAGCTCCGGCCCGCCCGATCCTCCGCGCGGCCCAGAACTATGAATGGGCCGCCGACGACAATGCCGCGGTCGCGAGTTACAGGCGGTACCTCGAACGCGAACGCGGCGACAAGACAACGCGAACCGCCCTCGGACGGGCGCTCGTCCGTCTCGGCCGCTGCGGCGAGGGTGTGACCGAACTCGCGGCGATCGCCGGACGTGACGGCGCGCGCGCGCCCTCCGCCTCGGTGGCGCTCGACCTCGCACGCTGTTACGACCGTCTCCAGCGCGCCGATCTGGCCCTCGCCACGTATGAAAGTGTCACCCGGATCGATCCGCGCGCGACGGAGGCTCAGCAGATCGTGGCGCAGCGTCGAAAAGACGCGGAAGAAGCCCCGCTAAGGCGCGCGTACGCAGCCATCGAACTTAAGGACAACGCGACCGCGGCGCGTGAACTCGGCGCATATCTCACGTCTCATCCGGACAACGCGGAAGCGAGGCTTCAACTCGCCCGTGTCCATTCCTGGGCCTCGGAGTTCGAGGCGGCGGCGCGGAACTACGAGATCCACCTCGCGGCCCACCCGGACGACTCGGCGGCGCGGCGCGAACTCGCTCAGGTCTTCGCGTGGCGCGGCCGCGTGTCCGATGCCGTCGAACAATACGAGGCGCTTGCCGAGAACGCTTCGGAGCCCGCTCGGGCCATCCTCGATCTCGAGACC
>JANNJB010000321.1:0-9153 GCA_031405615.1 Vicinamibacteria bacterium
GCGCGTGGTCGGCGTCGAGTAGGCCCAGCCGTTGTTCTCCACGATGAGGACGAGGGGCGCTTTCTGCACACAGGCGAAGTTGAGGCCCTCGTGGAAGGCTCCGGTGGAGGTTCCGCCATCGCCGATCCAGGTGAGGGCCACGGTGCGGCGGCCGTTCATTCTCTCCGCCATCACCGCGCCGGTGAGGATCGGGATCATGTCGCCGAGCATCGAGATGACCGAGGGCATCGAACCCTCGGGTGAAAGCCAGCCGAAATGCACGTTGAGGTCGCGACCCCGCGTGGGCGAGGCGGCCTTCGCCATGTACTGGCAGAAAATGTCATGGGGCGAGCCTCCGCGCACCAGGATGGCGCCCAGATTCCGGATCAGCGGAGTGAAGATGTCCCCTCGCTCGAGCGCATAGGCGCTGCCCACCGAACACGCCTCCTGGCCGAGGCTCCGGTAGAGGCCCCCCACCACCTTGCCCTGTCGATACAGGTTAGAGAGCTTCTCCTCGAGACCGCGGTTGAGCTTGAGGAAGTAGTAGAGCTCGAGCAGGTGTCCGCGGTTGAGACGATCGGCGGGGGGCTTGTCCGAGGTCAAGGGACCGCGATTCTATAGGCCGGTCACGGGGCCGGCCCTTCCGTTTCAGGAAGCCGCGCCGGGACCTTCCAGGACCTCGACGGAGACCGCCACCCGTTCGAGGTTTTCGAGGAGCTGGTTCTTCCAGACCTCGCCCGGGCTGGGGACGCCGGATTGCGGCGAAACACCCACCGCCCGGTTGCGCCCGGTTTCCTTGGCGCGGTACAGGGCAAGATCGGTCAGCTCGATCACCGCGTCGAGCGGCACGGTCGTGGGTGAGTCCGCATAGAAGGGGAAGGTGGCGAACCCCACCGAACACGTGCGCGGGAGCGGTGTCCCTGTCCCGATGTCGAAAGCCTCCTTGCCGATCATGCGCACGATCCGGTTCGCGATCTCGCTCCGCGGAAGGTCGGCGGCGCCCCGGGCCACGATAAGGAATTCCTCGCCGCCCCACCGGAAGATGAGGTCGGAGGTGCGCATCGCCGTCTTGAGCCGTGACGAGGTCTGACGGAGGACTTCGTCGCCCGCGGCGTGGCCGTGAGTGTCGTTCACCGACTTGAAATGGTCGAGATCGACGAGGAACAGGTGGAGAGCCCCTGAGCCGGGTCGGCAGGCGAGTGACACCTCGCTGTCCATGACCTCCGTGAAATACCGACGATTGCGCAGCCCGGTCAGCGGGTCCGTGAACGAGGCCTCCCGCAGTTCGAGGGTTTTCTGGTCGACGATGGTCTCGAGTTCCCGCTGTCGTTTGCGCAGAGACCGCGTGCGCAGTTGCAGGGCGAGGAAGAAGATACCGGCGAGGGCCGCAAGGCCGAGGCCGATCGCCCACGGTTTGAGATACCAGGGCGAAAGGACCACGAACGAGTAGCCGGCTTCTTTCCCGATCCGGCCATAGACATCGCGGGTTTCGACCCGGAACCGGTAGGTCCCGGGGCCGAGGTTTGTGTAGTCCTTCCGCGCCTCCGCGGTCCAGGGGGACCAGCCGCTGTCCTGGCCGTCGAGCCGGAATCGGAAGCGGTTGCGCGAAGGATCGTCGAGGTTCGAGGAGGCGACTTCGAAGCGCAGGGGAGAAAGGTGCCTCAGCGGGATCTCGAGGGAGTCGGTCGGCCCCCCGGAGAAGAGTTCGATGGCCCCCGACTCCGCGCGACGAACGAGCGCGGAGATCGGATCGGCAATCCGAACATCCGCGCTGGGGTTGTAGCGAAACGCTCCATCGTCGGTGCCGATCCAGACGTCGTCCTTGGACACTTCGAGGAAGTCGAGAATTCGGCTTCCCGCGGGGGTTCGCAGCAAAGAGGTGTCACGGACCACGAGCGCGCCGCCGAGGGGGGTCAGCCGGATCGGCCGTTTCGCAGAGGCCAGCCAAAAGCCTCCCTCCCCCGCGTCTTCGATCCGGAAAGCGCCGCCTTCGTTGCCGAGAGCGTTTACGAAGACCTCGTCGCGCACAAGACGATCGCCCCGAGGCCGAAGAACCGAGGTCGCCGTTCCTATTCGGACGCCGTCCTTGAGGCTGATCACTTCGGCGAAACCTCCGCTCAGTCCCTCGGCCTCACCGAACACGCGCACTGCCTCGAGGTCGAGGGTCTCGCCGTTTCGTACCGGCAGGCCCGAGATCACCCGACCCGTCACCAGCGCGATCCAGAGGCGACCATCCACATCCTCGCCGACGCTCGTGGCCTCGACATCGAGAAGGTCCACCGCGTTCGCTGCGGCGACGCCGATCTTCAAAGGCTCGGCTGACCACACGCCGCCTGCGCGGGAAAGCGCGGCCGCTCCGGTCTGAGTCGCCACCCAAAGCCGGTCCGCGTCTTTCGACTTCGCGAAAGTTCGCGCCAGGCCGGGGCGAAGAAGGCGAGACGCCGAGGCCCTGATCTCGTGGATGCCATCAGCGCTCGCCGCGAGCAGCGAGCCCGCCGAGATCAAGGCGAACGACTGCGTGCGCAGAGAAGAGACGGGCGCGAAGGGCCGGTCGCCGCAGCTTTGTCGGAATATGCCCTGCGAGGTGGCGGCGTAGATCGATCCCTCGTGCCGGACCATCGATTCGACGATCCCGGGCAGGCCTTCGCGTGTGCTGAAAGTCTGCACTGAACCAGGCAGGAGCAGTTGAGCGAAGCCGCCGCTCGTGCCCACCCACAAGGAGCCCGGCGAGGTTTGAAGCGTCAACACGGCATTGTCGGGAAGACCGCGATCGACGTCCATCCTGAATAGAAGCCGGCCCTGTCCGTCGAGCACGAACAGGCCGCTCCGCAGCGTTCCCACCGCGATCGATCCGTCCTCGAGGCGGCGCAGGCTGAGGATCTCGACGGCGCCGAGAGAGGCGGCCGAAGTGCCTAGCCGCTCCGTCCGTCCCGTCGCCGGATCGAAGGTGAGAAGGCCGGCATCCTGCGTACCGATGACCAGCGCGCTGCCTTCACCCGCCGCGAGGGCCGTGACCCGGATGCCCTTGAGACTCTCCCCGCCCGTCACCGCCATGACGCCCGCGGCTTCCACCCTGACGAGGCCGATCCCGCTGTCATGGGCGTACAAAACGTCATCCACCACACCGTTGGCCGAACAGCGACCGGTGGGCTTCAGGGCCTGCATCTCTGCGTTCCGCAGGACCACGACGCGCTCCGGGGAACGGAAGTACGCGACACCGCTCGTCGAGACGAGGGTTTGCCACACGTCCGAGAAGTTGCGGTCGCTCGGGTCAAGGCGGGACTCGAGGGGCTGATAGAGGAGTACGCCGGTCGGGTCCTCGATCACCTCGCCGAAGGTCCTGGCCCCGCCCGCGAACATCCGGCCATCCTTCCCGGCCGCGATCGAGAGGGCCACCCCCGCCCGTCCGAGCGGCATCAGGCGAAACGAAACGCCGTCGTAGGTCAGGAGGCCGTTGTTGTTCGCGAGCAGCACGAACCCACGCGGATGAGATGCGATGTCGAAGATCTGCGGCCCCACGGTGGCCGCCGCCGACTCTTCGATCGCCCTCGGCCGGACCACGTTGACGAACGGCAATCCAGAACAGGCCTCCTGAGCGTGAGCGAACGAGGGCCCGACAAGGCAGACGACGACGAGGGCCCCGATCGGGGCGGAGGAGAAGCGCATGCGAGTTGGTCTGTTACGCGGGAAACGGGGAGTTTAGATGTTTCTTGACCCGCCTTTGGGCGGCTCCGCGGTTTGCGAGAATGAGCCGTGATCGAAACCGTTTTTCTTGACGCGGGCGGGGTGCTCATCCATCCGAACTTCGACCGGGTGGCGAAGGCGCTCGTCGAGCGGGGCGTCATGACCACGGGAGCGGCGCTCCGCGCGGTCGAGCCCCTTGCCAAGCGCGACCTTGAGGACCCGTCCTTCATTCGGAGTTCGGACGACGACAGCCGCGGTCTCGCGTACTTCGCGACCGTGCTGCGGCGTGCCGGGATCGAGATCGACGAGCGTGTGCGGGAAGCGCTCGCCGAGCTTCGCGCCTATCACGCCGCGCATAATCTGTGGGAGACGAAGGAGCCCGGTCTCATCGCCTTCCTGGAGCGTCTCCGTCATCGTGGCTTGCGGCGGGTTGTGGTCTCGAACGCGAATGGCACGCTGCACGCCCACTTCGACCGGCTCGGCCTGACCCCCTACTTCGATGCGGTTTTCGATTCGTTCGTCGAAAAGGTCGAGAAGCCCGACCCGCGTTTTTTTGAGATTGCCCTTGCGAGAAGCGGTTCGCGCAAGGAGACGACCGTCCACGTGGGCGACTTCTACGAGATCGACGTGGTGGGGGCGCGCAGCGCGGGTCTTTCCGCCATCCTGCTCGATCCCACCGGAGTCAACCGCGATCGTGATTGTGTCCGCGTCGCTTCGCTCGACGAACTCGCCGACCGACTGGGCGCGTAGCGCCGCGGTGGGTCAAGGGTGGGCGAGGGTGCGCGCCTTCCCCGATTTCAACTCCTCGCGCAGGTTGTTCTCCACGCTGCCGCGGATCTTGCCGATGAGAGCGCTGCCGATGAGCCCCCCGGGAGGATCGATCCGGCCGCGGTACAGGTTCAGCAGGTAGAAGTCCCCGGCTCCCGGGTTCGAGGGAACCAGGGCGACGATGTCGAGGCCCACGCGCACGAAATGGCTCGCGTAGATCTGCTTCGATGAGATGAGGATCGGCCCCCGCGGGTCGCGCCATATCGACACGTGGAAGACGGATACCGTGGGTTTGGGGCCGCCGCTCTCCTTGATCCAGTAGAAGAAATCCTCAACGCCTTCGAGTTTTCCCGAAGGATAGGTCGAGATGTAGCGGTGGAACTCAGGCACGTAGTCGATGAGGTAGCGGGCGCTGTCGAGGAGAACGCCGAACTCCTTCGAAGCGTCGACCGGATGCTCCTTGTCGAGGTAGGTCGCCAGCTCTTTTGCACCGCCCCGGCGATACGTCACCACGAAATCCACCATGACTTGCCGCAGGACGGCCGCCGCACGGGCCCGGGCATCGGACGCGGACCAGTTGATGTCCGCGTGCATCCGCTCGATCGCGGAGCGCGCCAGTTTGATATCGCACTTTCCCGGCCGGCACTTCTTCGCGGCCACGAAGTCTTCATCGTCAAGAGTCAGGCCCTGGACATCGCCTATGGTCGGCGTCTCGCCGAACTTTCCCACCTCCGCGACCGTGCGCGAACGTCTGAAGGCCGCGATGTCGCGGAACCGCTCCACGTAGCGTTCCGGAGAGGCGGCGATGCGGACGGCGCCGAACACCGCCACATCCGCCTTCTCATCCGCGGGAAGCTGCTTCGTCACGACCTCTCCCCCCTCGAGTGCGGCCATTTGCGAGGCGTTGAGCTGGACCGTGCGCTTCAGGAACTCGCCCATCGGGCCGTCCTGCGCCTGCGGCGGCAGAGTCAAGGTGCTGCCGCCTGGAATAGCCAGGAGCAGGGTGAGGATCCCCATTTTCATGAGCGGGTACGCTACACCTTTGGCCGCTCCTTGATATTGCGGCTCATGATGAGAAGGATCATCGAAACGAGCGCGCTGAGGTAACCCATGACCGCGTAGCCCACGGAGGAGAAGACCAGGCCGGAAAGGGCGCTTCCCGTGCCCGCGAGACTCGTCAGAACGAAGTCATTGACGCTCTGGACGCGCGCGCGTTCACGCTGGGAGAGGCAGTCCGAGAGAAGCGTCGATCCGCCCACGTAGCAGAAGTTCCAGCCGAGGCCGAGGAGGAACAAAGCGAGCGCCAGAGGTCCTACGTCGGTGGAGAGCGTCGCCATCAGGCACGAGATCACGAGGACGACCGCGCCCACGCCGATGAGCGGCCCTCGCCCCCGCCGGTCCGCGATGTGGCCGGAGAAGACGGAGAACGCGTACATCCCGAAGACGTGCGATGACATCACCGCGGCGATGCTCGAGAGGGCGTGGTGGTGATGAGACATGTGCAGCGACGTGATCACCATGAGCATGACCATCACGACCTGAGCGATCGCCATGGTGAGGCCGGCGATCCGCACGCCGGGATCCTTCAGGATCTCCCGCACGGTGCGCACCGGCGATTCCTCCGCGGCGCCGGTCTGCTGAACTTCTTTCGCGAGGGCGCCCGGATCGGGCCACAGAAGGGTGACCACGAGGACCGCGCCCAGCGAGAAAAAGGCGGCGCTTGCCGCATACGGCCCGGCCAGGGGAGGTCCGCCCAGAGATGTCGCGAGCGCCGACATCGGCGCCACCAGTGCCGGTCCGAGGACGGCGCCCACCGTGCCGCCGAGGACGACGGTCGAGATCGCGCGCCCGCGCTCTTCCACCCGGTGTACCTCGCCCGCCATGAAACGCGCGAGTTGAAGCGCCGAGTTGGCGGCGCCCATCAGGGCGAGGCCGAAGATGAACCCGCCGAACGAATGCCGGACCACGAACAGCGAGGCGAGGCACGCGCCGAGCACACCCACCATCAAGCCCAGGGTCAGCGTCCTGCGCCGGCCGATCGGGTCCATCAGCCGACCCCAGAGAAGGGTCGCGAGGGCGCCGCCCGCCCAGTAGAACGCGGTCGGTATGCCCGCGAACGAGGGTCGGCCCGACAGCTGAGCGCCCACGATGGGCGTCACCGTCGACGCGACCAGGAAACCCGCGGAGCCCATCGCCTGGGCTCCGAACAGAATCCACTTGAGTTTTCGTGCCGCTCGCCGTGTGGGCATCAGGGTTCGAACGGGAGGTTCGAGACCGTGCAGATGACGGCATCCACGTTGACCGTGGTGCCAGGCTCGGCGTGGGACCGGTGAAGGTAACCCATCGCGATCGCGCCAAACTTCGGCGACATCCCGGCACTCGTCACGCGGCCGATCACCTTGTCTTCAGCAACGACCTCGGCGCCCGCCGCGACGGCTGCAGAGCATCTCAGTCCGAGGAACTTCTTGTTCACGTTCCCGCCACGTCCCTCGAGCCGCGCGACAACTTCCTGGCCCAGATAACAACCCTTCGAAGCGGAGTGATACACGCTCAGCTGGCCCGTCTCGTGGAGCAGGTTCTCCTCCGTCACGTCGATGCCGTGCCACGGAAGACCTTCCTCGACGCGGAGGGTGTCGAGGGTCTCGACCGTCATGGCTGCGCCGACGTGAGATAGCAGAGCCTGCGTGACGGCCTCGACCTGTGCGGGCTCGACGTGAATGCTGAAGCCGCCCGCGGGCAGGTCAGGCGCACGGTGAATCCGGACGGCGCCTTCGCGAAACGGACAAGTCTTAAAGGTGTCCGGATCCGCGGGAACGGCAGTGAAACCGCACGCCGTGAGCATCTCCGCCGCCCTTGCGCCGAACACAGCGACTACGACCGCCTCTGGCTTCTCGAAACGCACGGGCGCACCGACCTTGTAGTGCAGGAAGGTCTCGACCACGATGTCCCGAACCGCGATCGGCAGTTCGCAGACGAGGGCGTCGGTCTCGGCGGACACGCGCATCCACGCTACCTGCTGGCCCTTGAGGTTCATCAGCGCCGCCCGCCTGCTCTGCCCGGCGGCGAGTCCGGCGATGTCGTTTGAAAGCAGATTGTGGAGGAACTTCACCCGATTGGGTCCGGCCACCCGGATCAGAGCGAGATGGTCGAGTCGACACCATCCCGCATTCTCCCGGACCATCGTCACGGCTTCTTCAGGTCTCAAGGGGCCTAGTTTAATCGGCGGGGCCGGATATCATGATGGGCTCCCGCATCCCCCAATCGAAGGAATCCAAATGGCCGCCACCAAGATCATCGTCAAGAACAACGGTTCCATCCGCGTCGAGGGCGACTTCGAAGTGGTCGATGAAACCGGCAAGGCCTTCGATCTCGCCGGCCGCGACGCCATTGGCCTGTGCCGCTGCGGTCAGTCCGCGAACAAGCCCTTCTGCGACGGTTCGCATGCCAGGTGCGGCTTCGTTTCTCCGATCGAGGCGCGTGCCCTGCCCCCGATGAAGCCGAAGGCGTAGACCCATGTAGGGGCAGGCCTCGTGCCTGCCCTTTCAATCGCGCAAAGGGCGACCACAAGGGGCGCCCCTACAAGGCGTCCATCGCGGCGAGAAGCGCTGCCGGGGCCGCGTGGACCAGGATCCGCGACCGCGCCGTGGCGGGAGCGAACCCCTCGTGAATCGCCTGCTCGATCACGCCGAGCAAGGCGTCGAAATAGCCGCCGACGTTGAGCAGGCCCACCGGTTTTCCGTGGAGGCCGATCTGGTTCCAGGTCAGGATCTCGAAAAGTTCGTCGAACGTCCCGAGCCCTCCGGGCATCGCGATAAAGCCGTCCGCGAGGTCGGCAAGCGTCTGCTTCCGCTCGTGCATGCTCGCGACCACTCGCAATTCGACCTCGTGATACGCGCGTTCCTTTGTGTTGAGGTGGCTCGGGATCACACCGATCACGCGTCCGTGAGCCGCCTTCGCCGCGCGGGCGACTTCGCCCATCAGTCCGATGCCGCCGCCCCCGTAAACCAGCGTGCGTCCCGAGGTCGCGAGCAGCTCGCCAAGCTCACGCGCCGACGCCGTGTATTCGGGCCTCGCACCCGAGTACGAACCGCAGTAGACGCAAACGGATTTCATGCGGGGCATCGTTCACATTTTCGCAGACCGACGGGGGGTGCTTCGACGCAACACGGAGCTGGGACTTCTGGTATCGTTCCCCTCCCTTTCGGAAGACGTACGTGGGCCTGTGGCGCAGCTGGGAGCGCGCTTGAATGGCATTCAAGAGGTCACCGGTTCGATCCCGGTCAGGTCCACCAGTTTTCGTTTTAGATGGGGGGCGGTGAACGACCCCGCCCCCCAAACCCCCGGTCGCTCCGGCCCAAGTAAATTGGGCCTGCGCTTGGTTCGGGGTTAGGCCGCAGTTCGCGAACGGACAGCTGTGCTCAGCCCCCCGCACCCCCGGGTCGCTGCGGCGGGAGTAAATCCCGCCTTCGCTTGGTTAGGGGGCCGCAGTTCTGCGCCGGACTGCCGTGCTCGGCCCCCACCCGTGGGCGTACTCGTAAGCGTGCCCGTACGTAGAAGGCGCGCCCACGAAGATCTGCCTAGAGCGCTCGATCAGGTTCACGAAGAAGCCACAACTCCGGTTCGTACACGTTCCGCCACGACCACGTCGCCCCAGAACGCGAGTCCGTTCACGTCCGCAAGAACTCCGTTGCGTTCCCGTTCCCGTCCACCAGACCGCACGAG
>JANNJB010000322.1:0-2502 GCA_031405615.1 Vicinamibacteria bacterium
ATGCGTCATGTCTTCCTCCATGGTCGCGGGTTGATAAAGCGTGCGACCTGGAGGAAGTTTGTGACGCCTCGAATGGCCCGCGATCAGAGCCGCCGCGCAGCGGCTGAGTTCAACAATGGCTTGGAACTGACGAGGCGAGGTGGTGGGCCCGCTTCGCGGGCCATCGTTAGAGTCTCGCCTCGCAGCTCAAGCCAGTGTTCAACGGGCCTTTAGGGCTCCTCGGCAGTAGTGGTTTCTCTCTCAAGCCCTGGCGACGAAACCGCAGCTTCGCAGCAAGTGCGGCATGGCGCAGCCTATTCTGCTCTCGTGGCCTTGCCCTGCGGTGCGATTGCCGCCATGGCGGGTCACAGCACAGCAGCCAGCCTCATTCTGGTAGGAGCGTATAGCCTCCCTTTTCTAGTCATGATCACCCACATCAATCTCACGAAGGCACTCACCGCGTCGCAGAAGGCGGTCTGGCGGCGCGAGCTCTGGTGGGGGTTCCGCTCGATGGTGGCAGTCTGGAGGTATCTTGTAGCCAAGGACCTAAGCAGGGCCACAGCCACCTTTGGGCCGGTCGAAGAATGAGGCACCCGGAGTGGCCGTCGAACAAAGCCTTGCACCTGACAAGGCGCGGAGGTGCGGTCGCTTCGCGACCGGTCGTTGAGGCGCGCCTTGCAGGTGAAGCCGGTTCTGCGGACCTAAGGTGGGCGGCAAGGAAGTGACCAACTCGGGATCGTCAGTTGCTGCGTTCCTTGCTCTATCGGTGCTCCTCGCCGGGTGTGTCGGAGCCTGCGCGAAGTCGCAGGCCACGGACCGAATCGCCTCTGCGCCGTTGATCATCGGGGAGGTGCTCCGATACGGGGTACGGCAATTCGCCCCCGGCGCCGAAGGCGGCCTGTGTGTCGCGATCCGAGAGGGAGGCGCCTTGATGGATCCCGGTCCCTCAATCATGCGCTTGCTCGGAGACACGCAGGCTCGGCCTCAGTCAAGCTGCAAGGCGACGGGCACTTTGATTGCCGAATCACTCGACTGGCTGGGGGACGACCATGTTCGAGTAAAGGCGAGCTACCGGGAAGCCTCTCAGGGCGAGCGATCGCTCGCGTACCGCGTAGTCCGCGAAGACGGTCGCTGGGTGTGTGCTGGACCGATTCTGTCGTTGGATCCACTGTAATGAGGCGGCCGCAGAACAACGCGTTGCAACTGACGAGGGGCGCTATAGGGGGAGCGAGAGTGACGCCGTCGAACAAAGCATTGGAACGGACGAGGGAACCGAGGTGCGGAAGGTGGGTCCGCTTGGGGACGGTCGTTGAGGCACGTCCTGCAGGTCGCTGTTCTGCCGCAAATTCGCGCCGAATTGTCAGACACGACTTGAGTTGAGCCAAGAGTGAGTAAACCAACCCCCGCCCGCCTTCAGGGAGCCGCGGTCGCCTTCATTCTCATCGGCGCCCTTTCTCTTCCTCTGACGATCGCCCGCACAGTAGGGGATCTGCGGTACCTGAAGCGCGCGACAGCCGTCGCTGGCACAGTCACAGGGACCACCAAGCATCGGCTCTACGGCTCCCTCATGTGCGTCATTCGAACGGATTCCGGCCGCGAGTTCGTCCTGGGCCCGCTGGGTGGCGGAAAGAATCGTTCGCCCGCGTGTCCCGAAGGGAGGGTTCAACTTGTTTATGACCCGAACGACCCCCAAGGTACGGCCGCCTACTCGGATCCGCGCCTTTTCAGAGATGCGCTGGCGTTCTCACTTAGCGGGGGACTTCTCTTGCTAGGGTTGTGGCTCAGATGGATGAGGATATAGCCACGGAGGACCAAGTGAGCCAGCATGACTACCGACAACACACCGCCGCGAGCGTCGAGGGCGCCCTTCAACCAGGTGAAGAATGATGGCTCCGCGCTGGATCTTCTTGATTGCGTTCGCGCTGGTGTTCTACGGCAACGGCGCTGCCTTCGTTGAGAGCTTCGTCAACTATTCGAGCTGGCACCTCATCGGAAGCGCCGAGTTCGTGGCCTACCATCGGTTCATCAGCCCGCGCGTTCTGACGTTTCTGGTGGCGCCCGCGTTCCTCGGCACCGTCTTTACCGTGCTGATGTTGCGGGCTCGGCCTGCCGCGATCCCGGTCTGGGCGGTCTGGGCGGCGATCGGCGCGCAGGCAATCGTCTGGGTATCCACGGCGACCATCCAGGTTCCGATCCAACTGCGACTCAGCGCGGATGGACTCTCGCTCGAGTTGCTCGAACGTCTGACTACGACCAACTTCTGGCTCCGCAGGATTCCGTATGCGGCCTGTGCGGGGCTGTTTCTATGGATGGCGGCGAAGGCCGTCGGCGAGGGCGGTGAGAGGCCGAACAGCCCTGAGCAGTCAGCAAACCCCCCGACGAAACGTCCCGGGACATAGCTGGCGCTTGCGCCCCGAGGATCGCTTCGTCGGAGGCCCTTCGACGACCGACTCGCGATGACGGCAAGGGAGTATGTCGCGCGCGCTACTCCACCCTCAAGGCTTCCAGCGGGCTGACTCCGGT
>JANNJB010000323.1:0-2235 GCA_031405615.1 Vicinamibacteria bacterium
CAACGCGGACGGGTCCGGCAAGCTCTCGGCTTTCGGCCACAAATACGAGGACGCCGGCCTCGAGTTCACCGCGGCGCTGGTTAAGGAGTATCCGAACCTCTTCGATGTGAACAGCGCCTCCTCGGGATCTCCCGCGGGCGCGTCGTCCTCGGTGAATCCAGGCCCGCCCTCGGAGACCAAAGCGGAGGCCGCACCCCCGGCTCCCCCCTGGACCGCCGCCGCCTACTTCCGCGCAGAGTGCCAGAACTGCCACGGCAAGCTCGGTGACGGCGATCCGCTTCAGGGCGTTCCTGCGTGGGCCACGAAGAAGTGGCTCGATACGCGCTCCACCCAGAAGACCGAACTCGTGGACATCATTCTCAAGGGCAAGGACAAGATGATCGGACACGCCGGGAAGATCACCGAGGCCCAGGCGATCGAGCTGTACGTGATGATCGTCGAGATCGCCAAAAAGAACTCGTGAAAAACAGACTTGAAGGAGACACACCCATGCGTTCACTGCTCTTAACCCTCGCCCTCACCGGCGCCGCCGCCACCGCGTCGGCCCAGCAAGTCAATCTTCAGGAGTACTACCCGACGGGAGAGGGGGACACGTGGACCTATCAGTTCCACACCTACCAGCCCGACGGTCAGGTCAACTACACGACGAAGACCTTCACCATCAAGGGTGAACTCGAGATGCCGGACGGCACGAAAGCGAAGCGCCTGATCGATCAGCGCGGGTGGTACTACATCCTCCGCATCGAGGGCGACAAGTATCTCCACTACGGGGAGGAAGAGGACAAGGGCCTCATTACCAACGATCCGCCCTTCGAGTTCTACAACGCCCGGAACACGTTCGGCAAGATGTACCAGAACGTGCACAAGATCTCGGACGGCTCCGCGCGCGGAACCGAGGTGATCTTCGATGGCTACGAGTCGGTGTCGACTCCCGCAGGCGAGTTCAAGGACTGCCTGAAGTCGACCTTCAAGTACATCAACCCCGGCGGTTCCACGTTCACTTCGATCACGTGGCTCGCCAAGGGTGTGGGACCGGTGAAGAAGGAGTTCATGATCTATTCGCCGAAGGCTGGCCAGACTTTGCGCTTCGCCCGCGACCTGATTTCCGCAAACATCGGCGGCAAGGCGGTGGGCGGGGCCATGCTGACCGACATCGGCGCTTTCTTCCCCTTCTTCCAGGCCGATGAGTGGACGTATGACTGGACCTACTACATGGCCGATGGAACCAAGCGCACCGAAGAGCGCACGCGGTCGTTCGCGGGAACCGACTTCGCCGGCCGCACCGCCGCCTACAAGCTGATCGACAACAAGGGCAGCTACCAGCTCTACACCTACGATCCGGCGAATGGGATCCAGATGCATTCGAGCTTCGAAAACCGCGCGGGCGGACAGATCCTTTCGTATCAGCCGGCGGTGAACATCATCCGCGCCAACCAGGTCTTCGGCAGGGACTACAAGTGGAGCGAGCCGATGGTGGATCAGCCCGCCGGCGTCACCGAGCGCACCCGCCGTCTTCAGAAATGGACTTCGCGCATCGACGGCTACGAGACACTCGAGACCGAAATGGGGACGTTCGAGGTCTTGAAGACCACGCTGTCCTGGGAGACGAGCAAGTCCCTTTCGACCCAGACCTACTATTTCGCCAAGGGCGTCGGCATCGTGGGCATGGACTACAGCCACGTGGACACCATCACCGGCAAACGCGGCATCGCCCTCAACTCACGGCTCAAGAAGGCGAAGCTTCAGGGTGACCTGATCCAGAAGGTGGCGGACGTCGAGCCCCACCTCGCCAGCCGGGCCGCGCGCAAGAGCGCTGAACTCGCGGACGACCCTGAGGCCCGCGCCATCTTCCGAGCCGCTTCGGAGAATCGCTACATCTGGGACAACGGCTTCCCGGGCCTCACCGCCGATCTCGAGATCGTGAACCTCGGCAAGCCCATGGTTGTCGCGAAGGTGTCGGTCGACAAGAACCTCGTGCTCGACTTCGAGTGCGAGAAGTGCGACGGCCAGCTGCGGTCGGAAGCCAAGGCCTACATGTCGCAGTTCATCACCCATCGCGCCCCCGAGCCCTTCGACGAGAAGTACGGCGTCGGAAAGGCCGGCTTCAAGATGATCAACAACAAGCGGCCCGACGGCATGGTCGAGGTGAAGGTGGACGGCGACACCGCCATGGGCTCCTGGTACCTCGTCGACCCCAAGAAGAAGGAAGTGAAGAAGCTCACCCGCAAGCTCGGC
>JANNJB010000324.1:0-13647 GCA_031405615.1 Vicinamibacteria bacterium
AGAACAACGGCCCGACCGGACGCCCTTTTCGGCAGCTCCACATCGCCCCGCTCCCCTCGGGTGAGCCCGTTTTGGTGGGCGGCGAGTCCGATCGCGCGGGCAGCGCCGTGTGGTCGCCCGACGGAACCATGATCGCCTTCAACGGCCGCATGGGCGGAAAGAGCGGCCTCCATGTCGCGAACGCGGATGGCTCCTCCATCCGATTCCTCGCGGAGATGACCGGCACCAACTCTCCGCTGACCTTCGAAGGCGTCACCATCGACTGGTCGCCCGACTCGAAGCGTCTCGCTTTCGTTTCGGCGGTGCCGGGACCGGAGACCGCGGACGCCACCTCTGACCCGATCGTCATCACCCGCTACCTCTATAAGCCCGACGCGGGCGAGGGCGACACTCGCTTCAACGACAACCGCCGTCGACAGGTGTTCGTAATCGACACTTCGGGAGGCGCGCCCAGGAGACTCACGAATCCCCCGCGCGAGTATCACTCCATCGACTGGTCTCCGGACGGCGGGGAGATCGCCGCGGTCTCGAACCTCGATCACGACCCCGACTACTTCTACAACCAGGACCTCGTCGCCATCTCGGCGGCGGACGGGTCGATCCGCCGGATTACCGCCACCGAGAGTGCTGAGTATCAGCCGAAGTTCTCGCCGGACGGGAAGCAGATCGTCTTCCTCGGCACGAAGCGCGGCCTCACCGACCTCGAAACCACGATGGAGGACACCCACGTCTGGGTGATCAACGCGGACGGCACGGGACGTCGGGAAGTCGGCGCCGCGATCGACAACCGCCAGAACAACCATCACTTCGCGCCGGATGGAGCCTCCGTGTACTTCACCGCCCTCGACCGCGGCCATGTGCGGCTCCATCGCATTACCCTCGCCACCTCCAAGGCGGAGGCGGTGATCTCCGACCCCGGCACGGTGGGCGCGGTCTCGATCGCGAAGAACGGATCGATCGCGTACCTCTTCACGAGTCCCTCCGATGTCGCGCAGCTCTACATCCGGGACATGAGTCCGCCCGCCCCCATTCGCAAGGGCCTGCCGCCAGGCAGTCGAGTCCAGGGCCTTGGGCCTTCAAGGCGCATCACCGACCTCAACCGGGATGCCCTTTCCGGCATCGACATCGCCCCCGTCGAGAACTTCTCTTTCATGGCCGCCGACTTCAAGTTCGAGGTCGAGGCGTTCCTGACCAGGCCGATCGGCCAGACCGCGACTTCGAAACATCCGATGATCGTGATGATCCACGGCGGACCTCACGGCCAGCAGGGCCCCGCGTTCAACTTCAAGTCCCAGTTCTATGCCGCGCGAGGCTATGCGACCCTGCAGGTGAACTACCGGGGCTCGACGGGCTACGGCCAGAAGTTCGCGGACGGCGTCTTCGCCGATCAGAACGGCCAGGAGGCGATGGATGTCCTCTACGGTGTCTCCGCCGCGCTGCGTCGCAACCCCTGGATCGACCCCGACCGCCTGGGCGTCGAGGGCGGAAGTTATGGCGGCCAGCTCTCGTCGTGGCTCATCACTCAGACGCCCATCTTCAAAGCCGCGATCCCGCTCGCCGCGATCACCAACATCATTTCCTACAACTACATGACCTACTACAACCAGTACGAGGAGATGGCGTGGGGCATGCGGCCGCACCAGGGCAATCTGATGGACGTGTTGTGGGAGCGTTCGGCGCTCAAGCACGTAGCCAAGGCGCGAGGCGCCACGATGATGGTTCACGGTGAGAACGACAACGACGTGCCGATCGCCGAAGCCGAGCAGTTCTACATCGCCTTGCGCGACGTGGGCGTCGAGGCGATCCTGGTGCGCTATCCGCGCGAGGGCCACGGTCTGCGCGAGCCGAAGCATGTGGTCGACCTGATGGATCGCTCCCACGCCTGGTACGAGAAGCACTTCGCGAAGAAGTGAGCGGGAAAGCCCTCGACGGCCGCGTCGTCGCCAGCCTGCTGCTCCTGAACGTCCTTGTTCATTTCATTCCGCTCGCGCGGCCAGGATTCCAGCCGGACGACTTCATCTGGTTGAATCTCGCGCGCCAGGGACAGCCGTGGAGCTTCGTCGATGTCGGGCTCTCGCAGGGCATGCGGCCCCTGGGCTCGACGCTCTTCATGCTCTTGCCCACGGTGCTCGGCCTGCACGAGACCTCCCAGCTTCTCGTGCTGATCGTCACCACGAGTGCTTTGACCGCGCTCGGGTATCTCTACTTACGCGGGCTCTTTCCCCAGCCCTTAGCCGCGCTCGCCGCGGTCTTCTTCGTGATCTGGCCGGTGAAGCACGAGATCTACGCGTCGCAGCTTTTCGGTGTGAACAACCTCGCCGCCTGCCTCGTCCTGAGCGCCGGTCTCCTTTACCAGCGCTGGGCGAGGACCTCCGATCGGCTGGCCCTGGCCATCGGCGTGATCTGCTACGGACTTTCGATCTTCATTTACGAGATCGGCTTTCTGGCGCCCCTCATCTTCTATTTCGCCGAGAGACGAAGGCGACGCGAGCCGGTGGGGGCTCTCGTGTTTCTTATCCCCGCCCTGCTCTACTGGATCTATCGAGTCACCCACCCCGAGGTGCTCATCACGATCGGCCGCCACGACTTCTCGTGGTCGGGACTGGCCATCGGCCTCACATCGCTGCCTTCGAACCTCGTCGGTTTTCAGGTTGCGCGCAACGTGGCCTATGGACTCTGGGGGCTATGCAATGGTCCTGCGTGGTTTCTGGTCTTCACCGCGGCCATGTCGGTCGCGGTCGGGTTCGCGGCGGCCCGCCTCATCGCCCAGTCGCGCGCCGACCCGCGCCCCACCTCTCCCGCTCTGCTCCTCGTCGGACTCGTGAGCGCCCTCCTCCTCGCCGCTCCCGCCGCCCTGGTGCTGGTCGAGAGCCGGCACTCGGTCCTGGCCGCGTTCGGCATGGCGATCGTCCTCGCGGGCCTGTCCCTGTGGTTGAAACCCGCGATCGGCGTGACCCTCGCCGTCGTGCTGACCCTTTCGGCCCAGGGCTTGTCTGTCCGCCAGAGCGAGGTCTCAGCGCTCCAGGCGGCGGTTTACGAACACATCGCGGCACAGCGGGATGAGATGCGCGGAGCCCGGATCGTGGTCGTGGAGATGGCCAGCCTGGCGAACCGTGTGTCCTACACCTGGGGCGAAACACAGAGCAACGTTCTGCGCGGCTACTGGGGCCTGCACGCCTTCTCCTCGGGCGGCCTCTCCTCGATGGTGGCGCATGTGCTGCACTCCGCCGGAGTGACCGAGACTCCACGCGTCAGGGCCTGCGCGACGAAACCGATGCCTACAGACATCGGGTTCCGCTGCGACAGAGGATTCGCTCCGGTCGAACGTCCCTTCGAGGTCCCGCGCGAGGGCGCGCTCGTTCTCGACTTCAAGACGATGGCGCTGCCGGAGTCGATCCCACCCCTGTAAAGATCAGGATCAGGCCCGCAGGTTCGCCTCGACCCAGGCCGCGTAGGCTTCGATGAACTTCTGGAGGAAGCCGCGGGTGGTCTCATTCTTGACCTTGCTGTCGGCATCGAAGAGGTCGGCGGCGTTGCCGATGTAGGCCTCGGGCTGAGCCATCGCGGGCACATCGAGGAAGACCAGACTCTGACGAAGGTGGTGGTTGGCTCCAAACCCTCCGATGGCTCCGGGCGACACCGAGACCACCGCTCCCGGTTTGCCGCTCCACACGCTGTGGCCGTAGGGCCTCGAGCCGATATCGATCGCGTTCTTGAGAACACCCGGGACGGAGCGGTTGTATTCGGGAGTGATGAAGAGGACGGCGTCCTTCGCCTTGACTTGCTCACGGAATGCGACCCACGGGGCCGGCGGCGTGGAATCGAGATCCTGGTTGTAGTGGGACAGATCGCCAATCTCCACGATTTCCAGTTTCAGCGAAGCCGGGGCGAGAGCCGCGAGTGCGTGCGCCATCCTGCGATTCAACGATTCCTTGCGAAGGCTGCCGACGAGAACGGCGACACTGCGGGTCTTGGTCATGCCAAAGATTTTGGCACGGCGCCTTGTGTCGGCCGCAGGAAGAAAAAGCCCTCCACGTTGCCGTCAGAAGCCGGTGGCGCTCACGGAACCTGAGCGCAAAGGGTGGGGTCCTGCGCTTGCTTCAGGCTTCCTCAACGCGGAGGCATGCACACCGCAAGACGACAGTTGGACCCCGAGAGAGCGACATTGGTTCCTCGGTCCACCGACCCCAAGAACGAACAACCCAGAGGGCCGCGTGAATCATATTCGACACGCCCGGACGGCGGTCGGTCACAAAAGAAACGCCCTCCATACTGATCCCTGGAAAGCGGAGAAGTAGAGTCGCGGCTTCCCCGCATGAAGCCCGGCGCCCTTGCCCGATCCGACCCCGCACCGCGCGGCCGATTTTTAATCGCGCTCGTGCTCGGCGTCGCCGCCTCCGCCTCCGCCTGCTCGAAAGTCGAGGCGCCGACCCGGCCCGCCCCCGCGGAAAGCGCCTCGCTGAAACGGATCCGACAGGTCTTCGCTCGTGTTCCGGAAACGCTCGCGAAGAACCACAAGACGTTCGTTGTGCCCGACGGAACCGTCTCGGGTTTCGGCGCGGGCGATGCCTACCCGCAGATCTGGCTCCGCGACAGCGCCTGGATCGTGCCCGCCGGCGCCGCGTACTACGACACCGCGACACTCACATCGTGGCTCGACCTTCATCTCAAAGCCGCCGCGAAGAACGGCCGGCTGCGCGACTGGGTGGCTCCGGGCGCCCCGAACGTGTTCAGGGAGTGGGCGCCGAGGGTTCTGGCCCTCGGGACGTTGTCGGCGGACACGAACTCGAACGAGTCCGATCAGGAGCCGAGCGCCGCTCTTGCCTGGTGCCGCGCCCGCGAAGCGCTTTCCATCCGCGAGAGCGCGGACCCCGCGGAGGCGAGCCGGGTCAGGCGGCTGATCCGGGCCATGGACGCACTGATCCGTGATCGGACCGATCGCGCGACCGGGCTCGTCTGGAGCGGCCTCACCGCGGACTGGGGCGACGTGAGCCCTCTTTACCCCGACCAGCGCGCGATCTATCTGGACGAGAAGACCCCGCGGACTTTGTCGCTCTACACGAACGTGATGGCCACGGCCGCGGTGGCGTGCCTCGCGGTGAACGCCCGCGAGCAGAAGGACAAGGAGCGGCTTGCCCTTCGCGCCGCGGAACTTCGCGAGAAGGTGCACGCGCACTTCTGGATGAAGGAGCGGGGCTTCTTCCGAATCAGAAAGAGCCTCGACCCAACACCCTCGCAAGCCTTCGGCCGCGAGGAGGATGATCGCTTCGCCCTTGGCGGCAATGCCCTGGCCGCACTCCTGGGCATCGCCAGCGAGGCCCAGGCCGCATCGATCTTTGAGACCGCGGAGAAGCTTCGCGCGCAGAACAACTTCTCCACCATCTCCACCACCCTGATTCCGCCGTACGAGGCAGGGGTCTTCCTGCATCCCGCGATGCGCGAGCCGTTCCACTATCAAAACGGCGGACAGTGGGACTGGTTCGGTGCGCCTCTGGTCCAGGCCGAGTTCGAACGCGGCCATACCGCCCGCGCCCGCGTTCACCTCGATCAGATCGTGGCGCGCATCCTTCGAGCGGGGCCGGGAATCCACGAGTGGTACGCGCGGGACGGTTCGCCCAAGGGAAGCGGAGCCTACGCCGCCGCGGCCGCCGCGCTTCACAACGCGATCGTGCGGGGCCTCCTCGGCGTTTCGAGTTCGCCCGAGGGATATCGGGTGGCGATCCGGACCGGCGAGACGCTTCTGCCCATGGAAGTGCCCCAGCGTGCTGCGGGAACCCGGCTCGTGGTGAGCCAGGCCGTCTCGATCAGCGCGATCGACGTCTTGGTGTCGGGGACGGCGCGCGTGGCCGAAGTCTGCTCGTTGCTGCCGCGGGGTCGAGCACCGGCGGATCCCGGCCGGGTTGATGCGGCGCAGCCGCGCCGGGTGCTCGAGATCGGAACCGACACTCTCTTGTGCGCCGACGTCTCCGCGTCCACTCCTCCGTTCCGAGTCAGCTTCCCGCTGAAGCCATAGCCTTTCAGAAGGTCATCGAGCCGATGATGTCTCGTCGAAGTAGCCGCGGCGCGCGATCACGCGATATCCCTTCTTGAGCGTCTCGACCTTGATCTTCCGGAAGCCCGGCTTCTTGTGCTCGGGCGGCTCGTAGCCGAGAAGGTAGTAGGTGGAGGTCATATCGAGCAGTCGGGTCAGACCCTTCGACATGTCGTTCGTGTTGCGGATGGTGAGACCGCCGGTGTCGTCCGCGAGGTTGGACGAACCCTCGGCGGCCTCCGAAAACGCGAAGGGGGTTTCTCCAGCATCGCGATCCAGGGCCGGGCCATACTCGACGCCCTGATAGCGACCCATTCCCGAGAGGCCGCGAGAATCGACGAAGTGAATCGGCGCGTTGGCGAGGAGCGACCGGGTCACCACCTCCTGCTGCTTCCTCGTCTCATTCGAGTCGTAGGCGAAACCGCCCGAAACCATCACCACGCTGTGACGCCCGGGCTGGCGAACCAGCCAGTCGAGCGACTGAAGCAGCACGCCATACGCGTCTTCGCGGCGGATTCGCGCGTCGTGAACGACCTCGGTGGCCCGGCTCGTCGCGGTGACCGCGGCGCTGTTGCCGTCCATACCGGGATTCATGGCGATAAAACGCGCGGTCACCCGTGCGAGCATCATCGCGTCTCCGCGCTGTATCGCGATCGCCTCGGCGTCCGCGATCGGGAACGACGAGTGATCTTCGACGCGGCGACCCTTGATCCGGTCGATCGCGGCGAAGAAGGTCGCGCGATTCCCTTCGACCGCCTCGGCAAGGGAGATCTTCGACCACGGAGCCAGGAGAACGAGGGCGCCGTTTCGCTCCGCGAGGGTCTCGATGAGTTTTTTGAGCGCGGGTTTGAGACGCACCGCCTCCGCGGGCGACATCTGTCCGTCATCCACGAACACCACGGCCACCGCGGCGGGCGTCGGGGCGGGCGGGGGTCCGGGTGCGGGAAAGGGCTCGACGATGACCTCGTCGGGGCCCGCGTCGGCGGCGGGCTCACCGAGCGCAAACGCCTTGAACGACGCGATCGGTCGAACCCTCCCGTCCTCCTTCACCACGAAGTCCTCCGCGGTAAGACCGGTGACCACGCGGTCCGACTTGTCGAGAACCACGAAGTCGACGAGCACGAGATTCGTGCGGGTCGCGAAGACGGGAGGAGACGGGCGATCCTGACCGGGACCGGACGCCGCCTGGCCCACAACCAACAGCAGGACCGGCCAGGATGGCAGACGGGTCATCCCCTGAGATTAGCAGCGGCTCGCAATTCGATCGCTTTCGCGGGGCGGCTTGATATCGCGGGACAGCCGTCGAGGCGGCGAGTAGAGTCTCGGATGGCGGACAGTTCCCATGAGTTCCTCTCACCCGCGGCAACCAGCCGGCTCGCTGTTCACCAACGGCGCGCGACGCCACGCCCCCTGGCTCTTCGCGGCTGCTCTCAGCGCCCTCGCTCTTTCCGCGGGAGCCCAGACCGGGGTCGAGTCGCCCACCCGGCCGAAACTCGTGTACGCGGGCGACGCCTACTTCCCTCCCTTCGAATACAAAGACGAAAAGGGGCGGGCCCGCGGCTTCAACATCGAGCTGGTGTCGCTGGCCGCCGAAGACGCCGGTTACGAGGTGGAGTTCCGCCTCGAGTCCTGGCCGCAAGCCGTGGCCAGCCTGAACGAAGGCCGCGCCGACCTCGCCGCGGTCGGCTACTCCGGGGAGCGCGCGGAACGTTACGACCTGCTCTCGCCGATCTGGAACATGCACATGTCGCTGCTGTTCCCGCCCGGGCGGCCGTCTTATCCCCGCGGTTTGGAGGACCTCTCGGGCGAGCGCGTGGCGGTTCTCGATCGCGGCCTGATGCACGAGACCCTGCTGAAGCTGCCCGCCGACAAACAGCCGAAGTTCCGGCTCTGCGCGGACCAGTTCGAGGCGGTTCAGAAGCTGATGGCGGGGGAAGCCACCATGGTGGCCGGGAACGGTCTCGCCCTCAGGCACATCGCGGCTCAGTTCGGGCTGGCCGATCTGGTCGAAGTGGAGGTGGCCTCGACCTCGTACTACCTCGTGGCCATGAAGGGGCGCAGCGGCGAGTTGGCTCGTTTCGTGGAGGCCATCGAGAGAATCCGCGCCTCGTCACGACTGAGCAGCATCGTCGAGAGCACCCTCACGCTGGCGCCGCCGCCCGTGCCCTTCGCCCAGGCGCTTCGAAAGTACGCCCTGGCCACACTCGGCCTGCTCTTCCTCGCCGGCGGGGCCTTCGTGTGGTCGGCGCTCCTGCGGAAGGAGGTGCGTTCGCGCACCGTGGAGCTCGAGCGCGGTCTCGCGGAACGGCAGAAACTGACCGCGGAGCGGGACCGGTTCTTCGAAGTCTCCCAAACCCTGCACGTCGTCCTCGACAGCCGCGGTTCCATCCGGTGGGTTTCTCCAGCGTCCCGACGCATCCTCGGCCGCGCGCCCGAGGAGTTCGTGGGCACCAAGGTGTGGGAGCACCTCGAACTCGATGAGGAGACCGCTCATCGGGAGGTGCTGCCGCGCCTGAAGTCGGGGGCGACCGACATCGAGCTTCGGCTCCGGCACAAGGACGGTTCCGCGCGCTGGACGCTGTGGAACGCGGCGCCCGATCCGCTCGGCGAACTCGTCTTCGCCGCCGGTCTCGACATCTCGGAGAGGCGGAAGGCCGAACACCAGATCGAGCACCTCGCGTATCACGACGACCTGACCGGACTGCCCAACCGCCACCTCTTCGTGGATCGGCTCGACACCGCGCTCACCCGCGCGCGCCGCGCCGAAGAAGCGATCGCGGTTCTGTTCGTCGACATCGACCACTTCAAGGCCATCAACGACTCGCTCGGCCACACCGCGGGCGACACCCTGCTGCGCACCCTGTCCCTGCGCCTCCGTTCCACGCTCCGGAACGAGGACACGGTGGCGCGACTCGGCGGCGACGAGTTCACGGTCCTCGTGACCGGCATCAAGGACCCAAACGACCTGCTCCGCCTGGCCCAGAAAATCCACTCGACGATCAAGGCCCCGGTCGAGGTCGCCTCCCGCGAACTCACGGTGTCGGCGAGCATCGGCGTCGGCCTCTTCCCGCAAGACGGTGAAACCGCGGAGCAGCTCCTGCGAAACGCCGACCTCGCGATGTACCGCGCCAAGGAACTCGGCCGCGATCGAACGCAGTTCTACACCGCGGCCATGAGCGCCCGCCTGCTCGAACACATGAATCTCGAGGCCCGCCTGCGCCGCGCCCTCAATTCGAACGAACTCTTCCTCGCCTACCAGCCCATCGTGCGACTCAAGACGGGTGAGGTTGAAGCGCGTGAAGCCCTGCTCCGGTGGCGGGATCCCGAGCGCGGGACGATTCAGCCTTCGGACTTCATCGGAATCGCCGAGGCGACCAACCTCATCTCCGAGATCGGCCATCGGGTGATCGCCCTTGCCTGCGCCGCCACCGCGTCGCGGCCGGGTTCGGAGCGGGTATCGATCAATCTCTCGGGCCGGCAGTTCCACGACCCGGGCCTTCTGGACCAGGTGGACAAGTCCCTGCGTGATACCGGGCTCCACGCTTCGCGGCTCGAGTTCGAGATCACCGAAACCGTGGCCATGCAGGACATCGAGCGGGCCGACGTGATCCTCGAGGCGCTGCGCCAGCGCGGTATCCGCCTCCTCATGGACGACTTCGGCACCGGGCACTCGTCGCTCTCGAACCTCAGGCGCCTGCCTCTTCACGCGGTGAAGATCGATCGTTCGTTCGTGGCCGACCTGCCCGGCGAAACGCGGGCGCGCGGCATCGTGACCGCGATCATCGCGATGGCGCATCAGCTCGGTCTCGAGGTCATCGCCGAGGGTGTGGAAACCGAGGAACAACTGGCGATCCTCAAGGCCGAGGGGTGCGACTCCGCGCAGGGGTTCCTTCTCGGCCGGCCCGAATAGAAACA
This sequence comes from Vicinamibacteria bacterium, assembly GCA_031405615.1. GTDB lineage: Bacteria > Acidobacteriota > Vicinamibacteria > Fen-336 > JAGNNV01 > JAGNNV01. The sequence continues at coordinate 9,947 of JANNJB010000324.1, forward strand.
GCAACTTTGAACGGCTCCCTGGCTCTTCCCACCACACGTCACCTGAGCGATCAGGTGTTCTCGCGGACCGCCGGCGCGCCCCTGGTCCATGGAAACCACGTGCTGATCCTCGAGGACGCCAAGGCGAACTACCCGCCCTGGCTCGACGCGATCGACGCCGCGAAGCGATTCGTGCACTTCGAGAACTACATCATTCACGAGGACGAGGTCGGCGAACGATTCGCCCAGGCCTTCATGAAGAAGGCGCGCGAAGGTGTTTCCGTGCGCGTCGTCTACGACTGGATCGGCTGCATCGGGAGAGCCTCGCGTGGTTTCTGGCGACGGCTCCGCGAGGCCGGCGTGGACGTGCGGTCGTTCAACCCTCCCCGCCTCGACCATCCCTTCGGCTGGGTCACGCGCGATCACCGCAAGTGTCTGGTGGCGGACGGCTCGGTGGCCTTCGTGACCGGGCTGTGTGTGGGGAAAATGTGGGAGGGCGATCCTTCGAGGGGTCGGGCGGCGTGGCGCGACACCGGAGTGATGATGCGCGGGCCTGCGGTCGCGGAAGTGGCTCATGCCTTCGCGGACACGTGGAGGGCGCTCGGCGCGCCGCTCCCACCCGCGGAGATCGTGGACCCCGATTCGATTCCCCTCGCCGGCAGCATCGACGTTCGCGTCGTGGCTTCCACGCCGGGAAGCGCCAGCCTGTATCGGCTCGATCCTCTCGTCGCGTCCCTCGCCCGCCGCACCCTGTGGCTCACCGACGCCTACTTCGCGGGCGTGTCGGTCTACGTCCAGGCCCTTCGCGCCGCGGCCCAGGACGGGGTCGACGTCCGACTGCTGGTGCCGGGGCCGGGCAGCGACATCCCGATGATGCAGACCATCTCCCGGATGGGGTATCGGTCGCTGCTCGAATCGGGGGTGCGTGTCTTCGAATGGAATGGCCCGATGCTGCACGCGAAGACCGCGGTGGCGGATGCGCGCTGGGCGCGGGTGGGCTCGACCAACCTGAACATGTCGAGCTGGATCGGCAACCGCGAACTCGACATCGTGATCGAGAACGAAGGTTTCGGGCGGGCCATGGAGGAGATGTTCGCGAGAGACCTCAAAAACTCAACCGAGATCGTTCTCGAGCCGCGACGAAAGGTGCGCCCCGCGGGTGGAGTGAAGGTGCCCCGCCCGCCTCGCGCGGGGGGCAGCGGGACCCGGGCCGCCGCGGGCGCGCTGCGCATCGGCAACGCCATCGGGTCGGTGCTGACCGCGCACCGTATCCACCAGCCCACCGAGCGCGCGCTGATGGGACAGGGCGGTCTGTGGCTGGCGCTGGTCGCGGTGATCGGCTTCATCTGGCCGCGGGTTCTGGCCTGGCCTCTTTCCCTGATCCTCCTGTGGCTGGCGCTCGCCCTCATCGCGCGCTCGCTGCGCCGACGAAGGCGATCCGAAGTCGCGGACACCGGGACTCCCAAGGGCCCACCATCGTCATGAAGTTCCGCGTCCTCTCCTACAACATCCATCGCGCCATCGGCGTGGACCGGCGCTTTCGCCCGGAGCGGATCGTGAAAATCATCGCGAACTACGATGCCGACATCGTGCTGCTTCAGGAGGTGGACGAAGGAGCGCCGCGGTCGCGTGAACTCGATCTTGCCGGGGAACTGGCGATCGAGCTTGGCTTCCCCCACCGGGCGGTGGGCCACAACGTGACTCTCCGAAAAGGCCGGTATGGCAACGCGACGCTCAGCCGCTTCCCGATCCTGAGCGAGCGCAACATCGATCTCACCATCGACCTGTGGAAGCGCCGCGGGTGTCAGCACACCGCGATCGCCCTCGATGGACGGCACGACCGCAGACTCGACGTGTTCAATCTCCACCTCGGACTTTCGGCCGGCCAGCGCGCGCGCCAGATCGAGCTGCTCGCCCGGTCGTCGGAAATGACCGCGCTCTCCCCCGCCGCGGCGTGCCTGGTGGGAGGCGACTTCAATGACTGGCGCTCCCAACTCGTTCCCTTCCTCACCCAGGGCATGAACTTCCGGTCGGCCACCGACTCCTCCACGGGCCGGCCTCTGCTCACCTACCCGTCGTTCTTTCCGCGAGGCCCGCTCGACCGCATCTACTTCCGCGGCCCCCTCGTCCTGGATTCCGCTTACCGGTGCCGCCAGCGCCTCTCCCGCGTGGCGAGCGACCATCTGCCGATCGTGGCGGACTTCGAGACGCGTTGACCGTCGTTGTGGAGCCGCATCGCCGGGCCGTGACGCTCCGCCGATTCTTCGCAGGGGCGGTGTACGCCCTCGTGGTGGCCCTGACCTTCGAAGGCATGGCCCGCCTGGCCCTTTCCTCCGCCGCGGTGCGCGAAAAACTCTTCACCAACGACGACGCTTCGTGGCGTCTGCAGTGGGCGGCCCGGCAGCGGGATCAGAAGGGGCTGAGCTACGCCCTCGATGACTGGAGTCCCACTCGGGGCTGGACGCTCAAACCAAACCTCCGGGACGTTCCGTTCCGCGGCGCCCTCGTCAACTCGAGCGCGCGGGGAATCAGGGGGCGCCGGGACTACGCGTTCGAGAAGCCCGCGGGCATCACGCGGATCGTGGTGCTCGGCGACTCGTTCACCTTCGGTGAGGAAGTGGGAGACCACGAAACCTTCGCGTTCCACCTCGAGCGGATGATTCCAGACTCCGAGGTGCTGAATCTCGGCATCCATGGCTACGGTCACGATCAGATGCTCCTGTATCTCAAGGAGGAGGGTATCCGGTACCGCCCCGACATCGTTCTGCTCGGTTTCATGCCCGACGACATGGAACGGAACGTTCTCTCCTTCCGCGACTACGCGAAGCCGCGTTTCGGCCTTCGCGAAGGCCGCCTGGAGCTGCTGACCGGCCCGATTCCGCGACCCGAGGAAACCCTTGCTGAGGAAAGCCGTCGCTCGAAATTCGGGGACCTGCTCACCATGGCCCGCTCGCGCTACCAGTGGCGGAGCGGAAAGACGTCGAGATTCACGCGCGATCTGACCTTCGCGCTGCTCGACGAAATGAAGAGTGTCGCGGAAGCGGTCCAGGCCAGGCCGGCCTTCGCGTACCTGCCGGTCTACGGTGAGATTCCGCGGGTGGACGGCGGCATGACGTTTCGGGAGCGCGAGTTCTTCAAGTACTGCGAGGAGCGACGCATCGCGTGCCCCTACGTTCAGCCGGCATTCCGGGAGAAGGCGAAGCAGGGCGTGGCCTTTCGCGTGGTGGGCCACTGGGGACCACTAGAGCACCTCACCGCCGCCGAAGGATTGCTCACTGAGTTAACTACCAAGGGACTTTTGCCTCGCGTCATTGCGAGGAGTCATTGAGCAGCGGCTCGACGAAGCAATCCCGCCCAGCCACTATCCTCATTGCGAGGAGCCATTGGTTCTGGCGCCGCGCCCACTACCAAGTTCCTTGGACCGGTCGTCATTGCGAGTCGGTCCCCGGACTCCGTCCGTGACGTGAGAGAGAAACCCCGCGACGTCATCGCGAGGAGCCCGTCGGAAGGCGAAGCGACGACGCGATCCTCGGCTTGGTAGTGGTGGCCCGCGGGGCCGACCGCTGATGTGGGCTCGCCCCGTCGGGGACGGCGGGTGCGTCCCACTTGGACGCGCAACGATGGAATCGTGTGCTCCTTACCCGCCTCGCGAACCGCGAACTCGCAGACGGACTGTTGTGACTCGCTCTCGACGCCCCGTCGGGTGCGACCCACATCAGCGA